>JAXDJY010000183.1:0-5589 GCA_034667445.1 Actinomycetota bacterium
TGACGCGGATATCGATATCCGTTCAGGGCAAGAGGCGCCACCACCGCCACCCAACGACGAACCGCAGCAGCCGACGAACATCGGCGCGACGCTGGAGGAAGACGGCGGCCGGAAACGGCGATGGCGAAAACTGTTCGGGAAGGGAGGCGAGTGATGTCGAAGCGAGGTGGCCTTGGCAGGGGACTCTCGGCGTTGATCCCCGGCGCGCCGGAAGCAAGCGAGAATGCCTCTGGTCTATTGGAGGTGCCGGTCAACGCGATCGGACCCAACCCGAAGCAACCGCGGACGCTGTTCGACGATGACGAGATCGCGTCGTTGGCGGCATCCATCCGTGAGGTCGGGATCCTCCAACCGATCGTGGTGCGCAAAGCGGGGGAGTCGAAGTACGAAGTGGTCGCGGGGGAGCGCCGGCTGCGCGCGGCGAAGGTCGCCGGCCTAGCCACCGTCGCCGTGGTCGTTCGCGACACCGATGATGCCGACCTGTTGCGGGAAGCGCTCATCGAGAATATCCATCGGCAGGACCTCGGACCGATCGAACTCGCCGAGGCGTTCCGGGCCCTCCTTGAAGAGTTGGGGCTCAAGCAAGAGGAGCTGGCTGAGCGCGTTGGTGTGTCACGGTCACACATCGCGAATACCCTTCGGCTCCTCCAGCTGCCACTCGATGTGCAGCAGCTCCTCACCGACGGGAAGCTGCAAGCGGGGCACGCGCGCTCGTTGCTCGCGCTCGGCGACAAGGAAGCCATCTCGACGCTCGCGTTGCGAGTGACCGCGGAAGACCTTTCCGTGCGCGATACCGAAGACCTGGTTCGACGCTATCTGGAGCCGGCGCCGGAGGCGAGCCCCGCGCAGGAGAAGCCCTCGGCGCCACCTCCCGATCAGGGGCAGATGGGCGAGGTCGAGGAGATCCTCTCCGAGCAACTCGCGACGCGGGTCCTCATCAAGATGGGCAAGAAGCGCGGACAGGTGATCATCGAGTTCGGATCGGCCGACGATCTCGAACGGATCGTGAGCGAGATCATCGGCTCGGGGCCGGGCCTGGCTCCCGACTAACCCACGCGCGCCAAGGCAGAGCGTAGGACGCGGTCACACATATCGGCCGCCGACATCCCTGCGGCTGCGGCCGCCATCGGAACGAGGGAGGTTTCCGTCATGCCCGGGGAAACGTTCACCTCCAGAACCCACGGGCGTCCGGCGGTATCCACCATGAGATCGACCCGGGTGAGGTCGCGAAGCCCGAGCGCGGTCACGGCTCGAAGGGCCGCCGCCGTCACGTCGGCCGCCACGTCCGTCGGGATCCGGGCCGGACAGAAGTAGTCGGTCGCGCCGGCCGTGTAGCGGGCCGCGTAGTCGTACACACCGCTCTTCGGCACGATCTCAACCAACGGGAGGCCCTCAACCGGCGCGCCGATCGCGGCCGCGGCCACCTCCGTCCCGTCGATCTTCGCCTCGATGACCGCCGCCTCACTGAAAGAGAGCGCGCCCATCACGGCGCCCGCAAGATCTGCCGCACGATCGACGAAACTCATCCCGAGCGCCGAGCCACTCCTGGACGGTTTCACGACACACGGCAGCCCCACGCGCTCCGCAGCGGTGCCGAGGACCACGCCGGCGCCGAGGTCCCGCAGGGCCGCTCCCTCCACCGTCACCCACACCGGGGTCGGAACCCCGGCGCGGCGAAGCGCCTCTTTCGCGAGCACCTTGTCGAACGCGACCTCACAATCGAACGCGGCCGGACCCACGTGGGGGAGCCCGATGAAGTGCAACAGCCGCTGCACCGTGCCATCTTCACCTTCCTTGCCGTGCAACGCTAACCAACAGATCATCGGTTGCAGTTCCAGCAACGTTTCAACGAGCGGTCGCTCCGCAGGATCCACGAGCACGCCATCGTGGCCCGATTCACCGAGTGCGGTCAGCACGCGGTGCCCACTGCGGAGCGAGACGTCACGTTCGGGTGTTCGCCCGCCGGCCAACACCGCGACCCTCACGGCTGCAGGCTCCGGTAGAGCTGTGCCTCGTCCTCCAGGAGCGACCCGAGCCGCTGGATCCCTTCCCGGATCCGATCCTCGGTCGGGTAGCAGAAGGCGAGTCGCATCTGCGCGCGGCCGCGTTCGTCCGGATAGAACGCGGATCCAGGCACATACGCAACTCGCCGTTCGACCGCTGCGGCGAGCATCCGTTTGGTATCCATCCAGTCGGGCAGGCTCACCCACACGTAGAAGCCACCCGCCGGCGACGTCCATGTCGCACCCGGCGGGAAGTACTCCTGGATCCCTGCGACCATCGCGTCGCGCCGGGACCGATAGATATCCACCAACGAGGCAAGGTTGGTTCGCCAGCGAGACTCGTCGGCGAAGTAGCGTTCGGTGACGAGCATCATGAAGCTCGACCCGCAGAGATCCGCGGCCTCCTTCGCAAGGACGAGCCGCTGGATCACCGATTGTTCCGCCAGCGCCCACCCGACCCGCACGCCGGGGGAGAACACCTTCGACACGGTCCCCAGGTAGATGACGTTGTCGGGGTCGAGGGTTCGCAGGCACGGGAGAGGGTCGCCCTCGAAACGGAGCATGCCGTAGGGGTTGTCCTCCAGGATGGGGACGGACGCCTCCCGGCAGAGCGCGATGAGCTGCTGCCGCCGTTCGTAGGATAAAGTCACACCGCTCGGGTTCCCGAAGTTCGGGCAGGTGTAGACGAACTTCGGCCGTTCCCCCCGGATCAGGGCCTGTTCGAGGTGGTCGACGATCATCCCGTCGGCGTCGATGTCGATCTGTAAGTATCGAGGCTCGTACGCGCTGAAGGCCGTGAGGGCCCCGACGTAGGCGGGCGCCTCGACGGCGATGAGGTCGCCCGGATCGATGAAGATCTTCCCGACCAGGTCGAGCGCCTGCTGCGCGCCCGTCGTGATGACCATGTCCTCGGGGTCGGCCTCCACCCCCTCTGCCGCCATCAGGCCGGTCAGTCGATGGCGGAGCGAGAGATCGCCCTGGCCTCCGCCGTACTGCAGCGCCATCGGCCCGTGCTCCTCGAGCACTTCGCGAACCACCTGCAGCAGCTCCTCCGTCGGCAGCGCCTGCACGAACGGCATGCCGCCGGCCAGCGAGACCACCTCGGGACGCGAGGCGACAGCGAACAGCGCCCGCACTTCGGACGCCGACATGCCCGAGGTGCGTGTCGCGTAGAGGTCAACGAATCGATCGATCGAGAACTCGGCCATGGAAGCCGTCAGCCTAGCAAAGGCCCAGGTCGCGAACGTGGAAGGAAGGCGGCGGGGCCTGCGTCCTAGTACCCGGCGGTCGTGCCCCAATCGATCGGGATGCAGGCGCCGGTGATCGGCGTGGCCTCGGTCGAGGCCAGGAACGCCACCGCCGCGGCGATCTCGTCCGCGCGGATGAACCGCGCCCGTTCTCCCTGCGGGGCCGTTTCCAGCAGCGTCCGCAGATAGCCCTCCGGATCGTCGCCGCCGTAGGTGGCCGCCTGTCCCTCCAGCATCGGTGTCGCAACATCCGTCGGGCAGACGCTGTTCACGCGAACGCCCCGAGGCGCCAGCTCCAACGCGAGCGACTTCACCAATCCGTTGAGCCCGAATTTCGATGCACAGTACAGCGCCGCCCCGGGCCCACCGACCAACCCGTAGTCGCTCGAGATGCAGACGATACAGCCGTCAGAGCGTTCCAACGCCGGGATCGCGAACCTGCACGCGAAGAACGCGCCCTTGAGGTTCACATCGAGGACGTGATCCCACTGCTCCTCGGTCATCGTCGCCGAGTCGCCCTCGACCCACACGCCGGCGGTCACCACGAGCACATCCAAGCGTCCGTGCGCGGCAAGGGTTTCCGCAACCATCCGCTCGCAGTCGGAGACCGACGTGACGTCGGCGGGGATGGCCGTCACCCCCGGCAGCTCGTGCGCGGCCTCATCGAGTGTCGATCGCGTCCGGTCGGAGATGACCACGATGTCGCCAAGGTCCAAGAACCGTTTGGCGATCGCCCGCCCCATCCCACCGGCGCCGCCGGTGATCAACACGACGCGGCCCACGTTAGCTCGATACCCAGGGGATGATGTGTTCGGCGAGCACTTCGAGCATGTCCAGGTCGTCGAAGAGTTCGTGGTTCAACATGATCCGTTCGACGCCTGCATCCGCGTAGGCCCGAAGCCGAGACACCGCCTGATCCGGCGTCCCCAGGATGCAATCCTTTTCAAGGTCCGCGAGGTAGGCATCGAACGGGCCCGCCTTCGGATCCTGCTGGTGGGCGCGCTCGACCCTTCCCCGCCACTCATCCTTCGTCCGGCCGATGAAGCACCACGTCATGAAGGACGTGGTGAGCGAGCCGGGCTCCCGCCCCGCCGCACCGACGCCGAGCCGCGCCCGCTCGAACCGCGCCGACACCTCTTCCGGAGTGCCGCCCACGGTGTTGAATTCGTCGGCGTGTGCGCCGATCAGGCGCTGCATCCACGGCCCTACGGTCTGGCCCCCGAGGATGATCGGCATGCGGGGTTGCTGCCACGGTTTCGGCCAGAAAGGTGCGTCGGTCAGCTGATAGTGCTTGCCCTGGAAGTCGAATCGGTCTTGGGTGAGCAGTCCCTCGACGATGGCGAGCTGCTCCTCAAGCATCTCGAATCGGTCGGGTACCGGGGGGAACGGGAACCCGTGAGTTGAATGTTCCGCCTCCCACCAACCGGCTCCCATCCCGAGTTCGACGCGGCCGCGGCTCATGTGATCCACCGTGGTCGCCACCTTCGCCAGGACGGCCGGCCCCCGGAACGTTACCGGCGAGACCAAGGTGCCCAGTCGGATGGTGGACGTCACGTTCGCGAGCCCCGCGAGCACCGTCCAGGCGTCCGAAGAGCCCTTGTCGCGGTTGCCCTTGACGCTCAGGTAGTGGTCGGAACTGAAGATCGCTTCGAACCCGAGCCGTTCGGCCGCCCTCGCCATCGCGACCCACTCGTCCCAGGTCACGCCCTCTTGGCCTTCGAGCATCAGACAGAATCGCACGGCGCGTAGCATAGACCGCGATGTCCGAGCAGCGGTCCGACCCGGCCCCACCAACCGAGGCTGAGCGAGCGCGCACCGCCATGATCCTGGGGGCCTTCCTCGGGATGGTGCTGGCGGTCCTTGCCCGCCGTCGCCGGCCGTAGCCCGCTAGTGCTCGGCTGCGCCTGCCACGCCGCCACTCGACTGCGTGAAGTACCTCGACGACCCTGCTGCGATGGCGTCGGCCACGAGTGTGACGAACGCGGGGTCCTCCAGCCGGACGGCTTCCCGCGGATCCGCGCACGCCACGGGCTCGATCTGGACGGCCGGCATGAGCGTCTCCCGGAGCATGGCCGCGGTCAGCCGCTGGAGCCGCCCACGCTGGCCGAGCTTTCCCTCGAGTTCGTCCAGGATGTAGCCCGCCAGGAGCTGACCTGCAGGGCTGTGGGTTCGCGGGCTTCCGAAGTAGGAACAGGTCGGGCCGGCGCCCTCCGGGACGCCGTCGCCCAGGCGGAGCGAGAGACACAAGACGGCTCCGAGTTCGTTCGCTAGGCGCGCGAGTTCTGAGGTCGAGCGGTCGACGCCCACCTCAGTCAGGATCTCGGGTTTCGCACCCAGCC
>JAXDJY010000184.1:0-4355 GCA_034667445.1 Actinomycetota bacterium
GGCACCGGCGTGTCGCTCGTACAGGTCGCCGAGACGCCCGCCGTGCTCGTTCGTCGGTTGTTCGTTCGTCGTCAGGGCGATCGTCTCCGGCATCTCACCTGGTAAGACGCCCAGGTGGTCCGAAAAGTATCGCGGCCGGGGTAGATCAGATGTAGCCGAGGTCCTCGAGGCGTTGTTCGATCTCCCGGGCCTCGGCGGGCGTGGGTTCGGTGCGGACGCCTTCCCACGCGGCCCACTCAGCCGTTCGCGCGTTCAGCTGCGCCGCCAACGTCTCCACCACCTCCGGGTGCCTGCCGGCAACATCCGTCTGTTCCAACGGATCGTTCGCGAAGTCATACAACACCTTCGATCCGTCGGAGCCGCGCACCAGCTTGAACTCCGCGTCCCGGACGCTCACCAGATCGCGAGCGAGGCCGGTGAAGTCGTACGAGGGGTTGCGCGCGGCAAGCCGTCGCTGCTCCTTCTCATGCCACGAACGCCACTCGGCGAACCCGTACCGGTGCCCGTTCTCTCCGGCCGCGAAGAGATCGGTTCGACGATGGGCCAGCGCGTCGACCTGGGGAGCCGCCACATCGAGCATCCGCGCCATCGACGGCAGCACATCAACGAACTCGGCGAGCGGTTCCCGGACGCCGGAGGTCACCACGCCCGGACCCCACGCGACGAAGGGCACGCGGGTGAGGATGTCGTCGAGCGATGCGTGGTGGTCGGCCAGGCCGTTCTCCCCAAGATGCTCACCGTGATCGCTGGTGATGATCACCAGCGACCGGCCGTCGTCGCCGACGTGGCCGAGACCGGTCAGCGTGTCGAGGAGTTCGTTCACGTGGTCATCGACGTTGGCGATCTCGGCGTCGTAGTAGGTGTTCAACACGCGAAAGTCGCGTTCGTCCGAGCGTGCGACGCCTTCCCACGGGCCGACGCGGGCGGCGACGTCGGCGCGGTACCGCAGCCCCTCCACCGCACCGTAGGTTTCACCACCCACCTTCCTGAGCCACCGGGGCGGCGGCGCGTAGGCCCAGTGACACTCCAGGTAATTGACGAACAGGAACATCGGTTTGCGCGCGACCGGCAACCGCTCGCGCATCCATCGGTTGACGATCCGGCCGCCGCTGTCGCCGCCCCGCAGGACCTTCTCCCATCGCCGGGCTCGACGCTGCCACCCCTGCTCCAGATCCAATCGGAAGGCATAGTGGTCGAACCCGCGCGCGAGGCCGGTCCGTTCGCTGATCATGCCGTTGTTCGTCACGCACCACGTGTCGTAGCCCAATGAACGGAGCCATTCGGCCATGGTGACCTTCACGCTGGGGCGGAGCTTGGGACCGGTGCGCCACTGTGCGCCGTGCTGAGTGGGGTAGAGCCCGGTAAACAAACTCCCGTGTGCGGGTTGGGTCCAGGGCGCGTTAGAAAGCATGGTGTCCACCCGAAGCCCTGCTCGGGCCAGCCCGTCGACGGTCGGCGAGGTGGGGCGGTCGTAGCCGTAGCAGCCGAACCGGTCCCGGCGCGCGGTGTCGAGCACGACGAGCACGATGGTGGGAAGGTCGTTGAGGGACACGGAGAGAGCCTAGCGGGGGCCGCAGGTCGGTCCGTGCAGCGTATCGGTACAATCCTGGGACTCTCCGACCTCGACACCAAGGAAGCCTTCAACCATGGAAACGAAACTCGTAGCCGAACGACGAGACGATGCCGGCAAGGGCGTGGCCAGGAAGTTGCGCGCGGCGGGCCGCGTCCCGGGCGTGCTGTACGGCCACGGCGAGGACCCGATCTCGCTGTCCGTGAACAGCCGGGAACTGCTCCATCTCTTCCACCACGGCGGCGGTTCGAACGCGTTGATCGGACTCGAGATCGACGGTGCGAGCCACCTGGCAATCCCGCGTGAGGTCCAGCGCGACCACATCCGCGGGAGCTTCATCCACATCGACTTCCTCGCGGTGAGCCGCGACGAGAAGATCAAGGTCACAGTCGAGGTCGTGGAAACCGGCGAGGCCGAAGGCGTCAAGGCCGGCGGCGTCGTCGAGCACCACCTCCGCGAGGTCGAGGTCGAGTGCCTCCCGCAGGATGTGCCCGAGCGGATCGAGGTGGACATCACCGCGATGGAACTCGGAGACATGCTCCACGTCCGCGACCTCACGGCCCCGAAGGGGACCACCATCCTCACCGACCCCGAGACGTCGGTCATCTCGATCATCACGCCCGCAGCCCTGCGCACGGAGGCAGACCTCTCCACACCTGGGGCCGAGGGCGTCGAGGTTCCGGAAGCTGCGGCCGCCGAGCCGGAAGAAGCCGCCGAGCCCGTGGCCGAGGGCGAAGCCCCGGCGGAGGGCGGCGAGGGCTAACCGATGGTCTGGCTCGTTGCCGGACTCGGGAACCCGGGAGACCGGTACGCGGGCACCAGGCACAACATCGGCGCTTCGGTGGTCGATGCCCTGGCTTCCGCCGAGAACGAACGCTTCCGCAAGGCCCGGTTCCTGCCCGTGGAGACGGCCGAGATCCGCGTCGGCTCGGAGCGCGTGATCCTGGCCAAATCGCTCCGCTACATGAACGACTCCGGCCCCGCCTTCGCGGGGCTGGCTGTGAAATTCGAGATCCCTCCAGCCGCCCTCATCGCCGTCCACGACGAACTCGACATCCCCTTCGGGACCCTGCGGGTGAAGCAGGGCGGTGGCACCAGTGGGCACAACGGGTTGAAGTCGCTCCAGGCCGCCCTCCGTTCGCCGGACTTCTACCGTGTGCGTTGTGGCATCGGCCGGCCACCGGGAACCCAGGATCCTGCGGATTTCGTCCTGGATCGGTTCACGAAACGGGAGCAGTCCGAGGTGGCCCTCCTGATCGTGGACGCGGCCGACGGCGTCACGTCGCTGGTGGTTGAGGGCCTCGGGAAGACCCAGGACCGCTTCAACGGCACCGGTCCGGCCGCCTGACGCCGACGCGGCATAGACGTTTGACCTAGGCAACGCAGGGTATCGGGGGAGTCCTTTCCGACCTACGGACCGTGGGGCAGCCTACCTATCTTCGCGACTGAGGCCCGATGTACCCAAACCCGGATATGTCGATGATGCAGGAGTTGACAAGAAGGAAGGCAGGAGGTGGTTTGGATGCGTGAGAAGCTCGGTTCGTGGCGGCACCTGGTGCTGCAAGGGGCCGTTCTCGCGACGCTGTTGCTTGCCGCCGGTGCCCGGTGGAAGGGCAACTAACCAGAGCGATCGGAAGGAGTACTGAGATGCGCAGAATCAAGTACACGTTCTACGTTTTGGGCTCCCTCGCGGCGCTGGCGCTCGCGGTGGGTGCAGGCTGGAAGGCCCAGTAAGAAGGTTCCCCCCCGAAACATCGCCCCCGGCGGTCCTCCGTCGGGGGCGTTGTCTGTCCCGGCTAGATCTGGACTGGATACGGCTCGATCCGGGCCGTTTTACCTACGGATCGGCGTTCAGGAGCAAGGTGTTCCGTCCGATGGGATACACATGAGATTGGTGCTCGTCGCGTTCGCCGTGGCTATCGGCCTTGGCTACCTGCTGGGTGGGCGTCTGTCGTGGCTGTCCGGGATCAAGGTCCGCTGGTTCCCGCTGGCCCTGGTGGGGTTGTGCATGCAGATGGCGCCGGTGCCGGGGAACCGCTGGCCCGTCTACCTGCTGTACGCGTCCTTCGTGCTGTTACTGGTTTTCGCATCCGCGAACCTGAAGGTGACGGGGTTCGCCATCATCGCCGTCGGGATCCTCTACAACTTCACGGTCATCGCCGCGAACGGCGGCATGCCGGTGAGCAAGCAGTCGCTGATCGACTCCGGGCAGGCGTCCACGCTTTCAGCGCTGGTCCATTCCGGAGGGGCGAAGCACCACCTGGTCGGACCCGACGACCGGCTCACGTATCTGGCCGACGTCATCGCCATCCCGGCACCCGTGTCGCAGTCGGTGAGTCTCGGCGACATCTTCACCTACGGCGGAGTGTGCGTCCTCATCGTGTCGGCGATGCGCCGAAAGCCCACCGATCTCATGGCCGCCCCCGGACGATCAGGGTTGGCAGTTGAGGAGGGCGGATGACTGAGCCTCAGCTCGATCAACCGATGCCGCGCGAAACTCGGGCGCAGCGCCGCCGATCCGACAGGGAGGCGGCGAGACCAGCCGGCGACGAACTCGTTGCCGCGAAACCGCCTGGACGCGAACGCCAACTCAAGATCGCGCTGCATCTCTACCAAGCCAGCGTCTACCTTCCCGTCGTCTGCTTCATCTTTGCCGCCCTGTTCAACGATCCGAAGGCATTCGGTGATTGGCAGCTCCTCACGTGGATCGCGGCGATCGCCGTCGTTGATCTCCTGCCCGTCCCAACGCAGGTGCAGGAGAGCTTCAGTCTGGGATTCCCCTTGG
>JAXDJY010000185.1:0-9931 GCA_034667445.1 Actinomycetota bacterium
GCTCCCCGACGGTCCGATCGTGGTGGTCGCGATCCGCAAGGGTCAAGAAGTAGGTGGTCCCGCGGAGCCCTACCGCGTAGGGGTGCGCAGCTCCGTCCGAGACCACGAGCAACGAGACGACGGCTCGTTCACCGTAGAGCTGGAAGCCCAGGCGCGCGTTGCGTTGATCGCCCACCGTGCGGATGAGCCGTACCCGCTGTGGGACGTTTCGGATCTCCCGGATGAAGGGGGCGCCGGTACCGACGATCTTGCCGCCGGCGTTCGTGCCTTGGACCGGTTCCTCTCCGCTTCGGGCGAAGAGGGCACCGTCGCGGTCGGACGCGAGCCGGTTTCGGCGAGCTTCGCTCTCGCGGGCGCCGTCCCCGGGCTCGTTCCTCAGCGACAGGTGCTCCTCGAAGTCGCCGGAGCGGGCGAACGTCTGCGACTTGCGCGAGAGATATTCACGCGCGAAGCCAACCTGCTCCGCGTGCTGCATTCGGTACCAGGTGGACCCCAGCCGGAGGTCAGCCCGAACTAGCCCGTGAGCGCCCCTGAGGGATCGGTCGCGCGTTCGACCCTGGCGGCGTCCCCGCCCAGCAACGACCCCAGTTCGGTGACGAGCGAGGCGCCGGCGTTCACCCGGGAGGTCCCGACCTTCATCGGCGTGATCGAGCCATCGGAGCCCACGACGCGAACCTGCACGGATGCATCCCCAGGGTGGGAATCCAACAGGTCTCGCAGCCGCTGCAGGACCGCGGGGGTGCACGCCGCCACCGGCAGGTCCACCACGAGCGAGGCCGGAAGCTTCACCGCGGTGGACTCGCCGAGCTTCGGCTCCTTCACCTCCGTGGCGCGGATCTGCAGCTCCCGTCCCCGGAGGTCGATGCGTCCCGCTACCAGCACGATACGGTCGATCTCGATGAGCCCCGGAACAGCCTCATAGACGCTCGGGAACGCCAATACCTCGACGCCGCCCGCAAGCCCCTCCAGCCGGAACTGCGCGTAGGCCTCGCCTCGTTTCGTGTACTTCCGCGCGACCGCGCCGATGATGCCCCCGACCATCACGAGGTCGCCGTCACCGAGCGATGGCAGGTCGACGATCTCGTGGGAGCATTGCGCAGCAAGCGGATCCTTCACGCCGAGCAACGGATGATCGGTCACGAACTGCCCGAGCATCTCTTTCTCGGAGCGGAGCAGGGTTCGCTTGTCGAACTCATCACCTTGCAGGACGGACTCGTCGATCTGATCGGCATCACCGTCGCCTCCGCCGCCGCCGAAGAGTGAGAATTGTCCGGCGGCCTCAGCCTTGCGCTCGGAGCCGATCGGGCCCGAGACCTTGTCCTGGTTCTCGAAGAGCGGCCGTCGCGCGTACCCGAGCGAGTCGAACGCCCCCGCGAGCACGAGCGACTCCAGCACCCGTTTGGTGAGCACCGTGGGGTCGACCTTGCGGCAGAAGTCCGAGAACGAGGTGAACGGACCCTTCTCTGTTCGCGCCTCGAGGATCTGCAGCACTGCTCCCTCGCCAACGTTGCGTACCGCGGAGAGTCCGTAGCGGATGGCAGGTTCGTCACCGGGAGCCGGCGCGAAGTCCAGCTCCGAACCGTTCACATCAGGCGGGAGCACGCGGATGTCCATACCCCTGCACGCATACAGGTAGTAGGGCTTTCGGTCTTTGTCGTCCTTCACCGAGGTGAGGACCGCCGACATGTAGTCGACGGGGTGATGGGCCATCAGGTAGGCGGTTTGATACGCGAGCAACCCGTACGCGCACGCATGAGACGCGTTGAACCCATAGTCGGCGAACGGCACGATCATCTCGAACATGTCCGCCGCGAGCTTCTTCGTGTAGCCGCGCTCTTCCCCACCCGCAACGAACCGTTCCTTGAACGGCATGAGGTACCGCAGATCCTTCTTCCCCATGGCCTTGCGGAGGATGTCGGCCTCCCCCATCGAGAACCCGGCGATCTGGACGGCGACCTGCATGACCTGCTCCTGGTAGATCATGACGCCGTAGGTCCCCTTCAAGAACGGTTCGAGGTCATCGTGGGGATAGGTGACCTTCCGGCGTCCGTGCTTGCGTTCGGCGTACTCGGTGTGCAGGCCGTTGTTAAGGGGCCCAGGGCGATACAGAGCCACCAGGGCCATGAGGTCTTCGAACCGGTCGGGCTCCAAGACCTTGATCAGTTGACGCATCCCGGCCGACTCCATCTGGAACACCCCGGTGGTCTCGGCGCGCTGCAACATCTTGTAGGTGTCTGCGTCGTCGAGCGACACGTGATCGATATCCAGGGCGATGTCGCGCTGCCGCAGGTGACGAAGGGTGTCCTCGATGACGCTCAGGTTCCGGAGACCCAGGAAGTCCATCTTCAACAGACCCAGGTCCTCTACCCCGTGCATGTCGAACTGCGTCACCACGCGCTTGGAGTCATCGCGCGAGTCCTTCGACAGCTTGAGCGGCAGGTAGTTCACGAGCGGCTTGTCGCCGATGACAACGCCGGCGGCGTGGACCGAATCCTCCCGGCGAAGGCCCTCGAGCGCCCGAGCGGTCTCGATGATCTCCTTCGCCTCGGTCTCTTTCTCATACGCCCCTGCGAGGTCGGGCGAGAGCTTGAGCGCATCCTCTATCGGGTAGTCGCGGCCCATCATCGCCGGTGGGTACATCTTGCAGAGCCGGTCCCCCACCACCGGCGGGTACCCCAGGACGCGCGCGGCGTCGCGGATACCCTGCTTGCCCTTGATGGTCTGGAACGTGACGATCTGGGCGACGTGGTCGGCCCCGTATTTCTGCGTCGCATAGCGGATGACCTCATCCCGTCGGCGCTCGTCGAAGTCCATGTCGATGTCGGGCATGGAGATGCGTTCGGGATTGAGGAATCGCTCGAAGATGAGGCCGTACTTCAGCGGATCGAGGTCGGTGATCCGCAGGCAGTACGACACGACCGAACCGGCCGCCGAGCCACGACCGGGTCCCACCCGGATCCCCTGCTCCCGGGCGTGGCGGATCAGATCCCAAACGATGAGGAAGTACCCACCGAACCCCATCGAGGTGATGACCCCGAGCTCGTGATCGATGCGATCCTGGATCTCGGGGGTCACCGTCGCGTACCGAGCGAGCGCACCGTCCTGCACCAACTTCCGGAGGTAGTGATCCCGGTCGAGGCCTTCCGGCGTCTCGAACTCGGGCAGGTGGTACCGCTCCTCGGCAGGGGCGCGGGATCCGTACACGAGATCTAGTTCGCATCGTTCGGCGATCCGCAACGTGTTGTCGCAGGCCTCGGGGTACTCGCGGAAGACATCACGCATCTCTTGGGCGCTCTTGAGGTAGAACTCCTCAGAGTCGAACCGCAACCGTTTGGGGTCGCTCTGGAGCTTCTGCTGCTGGATGCAGAGCAGGACATCGTGGGGTTTCGCGTCCTCGCGGAGGGTGTAGTGCAGGTCGTTCGTCGCAACGAGCGGGATGCCGAGTTCGCGGGCGAGCGCCACCTGGCCGGGCAGGATACGGCGTTGATCGCCCAGCCCGTGATCCTGCAGCTCCATGAAGTAGTTCTCAGCGCCGAAGATGTCGCGGTAGTCGCCGGCGGCGCTGCGGGCGCGCTCGGTCTGCCCGTTCTGCAGGTGGGTCGCGATCTCCGATGACAGACACCCGGAAAGACAGATGAGGCCCTCCGCATGTTCGGCCATGAGGGCCTTGTCCATGCGGGGCTTGTGATAGAAGCCTTCGAGGTGTGCGGCCGAGACCAGCCTCAGCAGGTTCCGGTACCCGGCCAGGTTCTGGGCCAGCAGGGTGACGTGGTAGTACTTCTCCTCACTCTCCCCCGGCGTTCGATCGAAACGCGAACCCGGGGCGACGTAGGCCTCGACGCCGATGATCGGTTTGATCCCGCTCGACCGTCCGGCCTCGAAGAACCGGAGGGCACCGAACATCGATCCGTGGTCGGTGACCGCGACCGCCGACATCCCCAGCCGCTCCGCTTCGGTGAAGATGGTAGGCGCCCCGGGATTGGCCGCGGGGGCGTCGATCCTGGCAGCGCCGTCCAAGAGCGAGTACTCCGAATGCACGTGGAGGTGGACGAAGCTCTGGTCGCTGTCGCTCGTCATCTGTGCTGGTCAGGCCTCCTGCCGTAGCGTTCTCCACAGCGTTTTCCCCGATCGCCCCGGCGCCTGTGGAGAACTACATCCGTGTGATTCGCGAGGGAGCCACAAGGTACGCCGGGGTCCGGAAGGCGTCAAGGTTGCAGGTGGGGAACGTCCTCGCGCAGGGCAACCAGCGCCGCCGCCAGATCCTCGGGTAGCGGCTCCTCGAGTGCGACGAGCTCGCCCGTGAGCGGGTGGTCGAAGGTGAGTTGCCAGGAATGGAGGAATGGGCGGACGAGTCCGATCCGCCGGGCATCATCGCCCATCCCACCGTAGGCGCGGTCCCCGAGTATGGGATGGCCGATGGCGCGCAGGTGCACGCGGATCTGATGGGTTCTGCCCGTCTTCGGGGTCGCGTCGAGCAACGTTGCGTTCGGGAACCGCTCCCGCACCTCGAAAGCGGTCTCGGCGTCGCGTCCCTCTGTATGGTCGATCACCACCCGGTCGGTCTTCCTCCCGAGGGGCGCATCCACCGCGAACTGCTCGTTCTCGACATAGCCCCGGACCAGCGCCAGATACCGACGGGCGACAAGGTGGCTCCGCATCATGGTCTGGATCGCCGTGTGGGCACGATCGGTCAAGGCGACGAGCATCAATCCAGATGTACCGGCGTCCAGGCGGTGGACGATCCCGGGGCGCAGGGGCCCGCCGACGCTCGAGAGCGGGATATCCATCCCCAGGAGCCGGTTCACCAGCGTGCCGGTTCGACGGTTCTCGGTCGGGTGGGTGACCAGGCCCGCAGGCTTGGAGACGGCCATGAGGTCGTCGTCGCGCCAACGGATCGGCACGCCACCGGGCTCGGGTGCGAGCGCCTCCGACTCCCCGAGGCGTACCTCGAGCCGCTCGCCACCCTCGAGCCGATGCGACTTCGGACGGGCATGCCCATCCACGGTGATGTCGCCGGCGACGATCGCCCGCTGGATGTCGGCGCGAGCCACGCCGGTCAGTCGGGCCAGGACGGCGTCGAGACGCCCGGCCTCGCCGATGAAGACCTCAGGTTCCATCGCTCGGCCCTCCCCCGCCCGGATGATCCCGACGCCACGTGCTGAAGGCCAGGAGCAGCGCACCGACCACGATCGTGCTATCCGCGACATTGAAGATCGGCCACACATGGAGATCGATGAAATCCACCACCCGGCCGGTGAGATGGGGACCCCGCAGAAGCCGATCGGTCAGGTTCCCGATCCCACCGCCGAGTATCAATCCAAGGGCGATCGCCGTCGCGACGCGCGTGTGCCGAAGGCTCGTCACCACGATCGCACCGCAGATGAGCACCGTCGCGCCCGCGAAGACCCACGGCGTGCTGGTGCCGAGGCTGAAGGCGCCGCCGGAGTTCGTGGCGTATCGGAACGTCAAGACGCCGCCGATGACGTCCATCGGGTGCCCCGGCAGCGACCCCTCCGCCCAGTGCTTCGTGAGCCTATCCGCGATCCACGCGAGCACCGCGACGGTGAAGAGAAGGATCGCGGAGCGGCGACGAACCGCGTCCATGCTTATCGGCGTGACTGCGCCTTGGCGTCCGTGATGCACATGTCTACATAGGGAAGCGCCTTGATCCGAGCCTTCTCGATGGGCTTGCCACAGAACTCGCAGATGCCGTAGGTGCCCTCGTCCATGCGTGCTAGCGACCGCTCGATCTTCTGCAGCAGGTCACGCACGTTGTTCTCGATCGAGAGCTCTTTCTCCCGTTCGAATGTGGTCGTTCCGGCGTCGGCGGACTCATCGTCCACGCCTGAATCCCCGGTCATATCGGTTTGCGTTTCGGAGAACGTTCCCTCTTCGATCGTCGTGAGCTGGTTCTGCAATTCCTCCCGCTCTTCCAGCAGGGTTGTTCGCAGCGCAGCGATCTCCGGTTTGGTCAGTTTCGTGGTTCCGGCCATGGTCGGCGAAGGGTAGCAGATGGGGTCTTCTGGGCGCGCGAGCGTGTAGCATCCTCCGGCACAGGCGTTGACGGGAACACGGTCGCGAGGATCGTGGAGCCAGAGCGAACCGGGGGCGGTGTGAGCCCGGTGCCGAGCCCCTCGCGAGCATCCTCCCCGAGCCCCTGCCCGAACCGGTGGCGGACGGCCCGCCCCCGCAGTAGACGCAGGCGTGATCCGCACGTGAGGGCGGAGGACCGTGATGGCGGTCCATGAGCGGCCGGGATCGCCGGCAAGCGGGGTGGTACCGCGGGGCATCGCGCCTCGTCCCTGCATAGGGGCGGGGCGTTTCGCATGTCCGGAGGAGGAAACGAGATGGCGCGGTTCGAACCGGTGGATCCGAAGGTGGCGTTCCCCGAGATGGAGGGGCGGATCCTTGGGTTCTGGAATGCCGAGCGCATCTTCGAGGCCTCGCTCGCCCAGCGTGAGGGGGCACCCGAATGGGTGTTCTACGACGGCCCCCCGACCGCGAACGCCAAACCCCACATCGGCCACGCGGTGACGCGGACGTTCAAGGACATCTATCCCCGGTTCAAGACCATGACCGGGCACTACGTCCACCGTAAGGCGGGCTGGGATTGCCACGGGTTGCCGGTCGAGATCGAGGTCGAGAAGGAGATCGGGACCCAGGGCAAGCGAGACATCGAAGCCTTCGGCGTCGCCGAGTTCAACCAGCGCTGCCGCGAATCAGTCAGGCGCTACGTCCGCGATTGGGAAGCGCTCACCGAACGCATCGGATTCTGGCTGGACATGTCCGACCCGTACTGGACCATGGACACCGAGTACATGGAGTCCGTGTGGTGGTCGCTCAAGTCCCTGCACGGCCGCGGATTGCTCCAAGAGGCCGACAAGGTCACGGCGTACTGCCCTCGCTGCGGTACCGCGCTGTCGGACGCGGAAGTCGCGCAGGGCTATGAAACCGTCGAAGACCCCAGCGTCTTCGTTCGCTTCCCGCTGGTCAGCGTGCCGGGAGATCCGGACCTCGAGCACGCCGCGCTGCTGGTCTGGACCACGACCCCGTGGACGCTGCCGTCGAACACCGGCGCAGCGGTCGACCGGGGCGCCGAGTACGACCTGGTCCAGCGCGGCGACGAACGCGTCCTGGTCGCGAGCAGCCTGCGCGCGGATGTCCTCGGGGACGGGGCGCGCATCCGGACCGTGCAGGGCGAGGCGCTCATCGGCGCGGCGTACACGCCCCCGTACCCCAACGTGGACAACGCGCATACAGTGGTCCACGGCGACTTCGTCACGATGGAGGACGGGACCGGCATCGTCCACTTGGCACCTGCGTTCGGTGCGCCCGACCTCGCCGTGGGGCGCGAGCAGGGGTGGCCGGCGCACAAGCCGATCGGCGACGACGGTCGGTTCACCGATCTCGCGCCGGTCTTCGTTCGGGGGTTGTTCTTCAAAGACGCGGATGCACCGATCATCGAGGACCTGCGCGAGCGCGACATCCTCTTGCGCGACGGGGTGTCCGAGCACACCTACCCCTTCTGCTGGCGATGCCACACACCTCTCCTCTACTACGCCCGTACCTCGTGGTACGTCCGGACCACGGAGGTGAAAGACCGCCTCCTGGCGATCAACGACACCGTGGATTGGTACCCCGAACACCTGAAGAAGGGACGGTTCGGGAACTGGTTGGAGAACAACGTCGACTGGGCGCTCAGCCGTGAGCGCTACTGGGGGACGCCGCTGCCGATCTGGCGATGCACGGCCGGGCATCAGACTGCCATCGGCTCGCTCACCGAACTCGGCGGGCTCTCCGGACGCGATCTCGCGAACCTCGACCCGCACCGCCCCTACATCGACGAGGTGACCTTCGATTGTCCGGAGTGCGGGAGCACGGCCACGCGCGTCGCCGAGGTCATCGACACGTGGTACGACTCGGGCGCGATGCCGTTCGCGCAATGGGGCTACCACCCGGAGCTCGGGCGGGGGCTCGACCAGTTCGCCGCGCGCTACCCCGCCGACTTCATCTCCGAGGCGATCGACCAGACGCGCGGCTGGTTCTACACGCTCATGGCCGAGGGGACGCTCCACTTCGACGAGACGGCGTATCGAACCGTCGTGTGCTTCGGTCACATCACCGACGAAGACGGCCGCAAGATGTCGAAGTCGCTGGGCAATGTGGCGGATCCGATGGAGTTCTTCGAGTCGCACGGCGCCGACGCGGTCAGGTGGCTCGCTCTCACGAGCGGATCGCCGTGGACATCCCGTCGTCTCTCCCCCGCCATCTTGGACGAGGTCGTTCGGCAGTTCCTCCTCACGCTGTGGAACGTCTACGCGTTCTTCACGACCTATGCGAATGCCGAGGGCTTCGATCCCGACGCTCTTGTCCCCGGCGCGGGAACGCGGCCGTTGATGGATCGGTGGATACTCTCGCAACTCAGCGCCACCTGCCGGGAGGCACGTGATGGCCTCGACGCGTTCGACGCCACGGGCGCAGGACGACGGATCGCCGCGTTCGTGGACGACCTCTCGAACTGGTACGTCCGTAGATCCCGGCGGCGGTTCTGGAACCCCGATGGGGCGAAGGACGCCGACACGTCGGCGGCGTTCCACACGCTGTACGAGTGCCTGACGACGCTCGCCGGGTTGCTCGCACCGTTCACGCCGTTCGTGAGCGAGGAGATCTGGCTGAACCTCGCCGCATGGCGGCCGGAGACGGCTCGCTCGGTGCACCTAACCGACTACCCCGACGCGGTCTCGTTCCCCGCGGACCCCGACCTCGACGCCGCGATGGCGACGGCGCGCGCGGTCGTGGAACTGGGTCGCCGTGTGCGCACCGAGACGAAGACCCGTACGCGGCAACCCCTCTCAGAAACAGTGATCCACCTGCCCGAAGAGACCGAGGATCTCGTCGACCTCCTACCGATCATCGCTGACGAGTTGAATGTGCGCCGCGTGGTGTTCGCGGAGTCGGTCGCTGGGTTCGGGCGGTGGCACGCGAAACCGAACTTCAAGACCCTCGGACCCAAACTGGGCGCTCGCGTGAAGCACCTCGCCGCCGCGTTGGTGGCCGATGACGGTTCGCTCGCCGGGCGACTCGCCCACGACGAACCCGTCACCGTCGCGCTCGCGGGAGGAGCCGTCACCGTTGATCCGGCCGACGTTGACCTCACGCAGGAGGTCCGCAAGGGCTGGGGCGTCGCGTCTGAGGGCGGCATCACGGTCGCGCTCGATCTCGAACTCACCGATGAGCTACGGCTCGAAGGGTTCGCGCGGGAAGTGGTTCGCGCCGTCCAAGACGCGCGGAAGGCTGCCGGACTCGATGTGAGTGATCGGATCGAGCTCGGCCTGGAAGGGGGCGATGTCCTGGCACGAGCCCTCAGGGTTCACGAGGCGGCCATCGCCGGCGAAACGCTCGCGACCCAACTGGTGCCATCCGCCCTAGTGGACGCCGCGTTCGAGCGGTCGGTCCTCATCGAGGAAGCGGAGGTTCGGATCACGCTCCGTCGCGTCGAGGGTTGACGCCCCGGCGCACCACGCCGGACCAGAGCAGGATCAGCGCACCGATAGCCGAGAGCGATGCAGCGAGGATGGCGTTCGTTCCGTGGTCGCCGGCAAGGCCGACAAGCAGCAGGACGGCGGAGGTGATCACCAGCGCCAGAGCCGCGGTGTAGAGCGGGACCACACCGCGAGCCCCGCGCTCGGTCAGTCCTCGCCCCAGAACAGTTCGCGGAGCGAGCGATCCTGACCCTCGCCGGACGAGTCGTCCTCACGTCGCGCCGACGCGGTGGTCGGCTCCTCCACGCGGATCGGTTCCTCAACCTTCGCGATCGGGACGGTGGAACGGGGATCGGACGTCGGACGCCTCGACGGCGCGGTCTCGGCAGGCGCCGGAGGACGTGTGGCGGTCCTCGGGGGCGATTGCGGAGTCGATTGCGCGGACCGGC
>JAXDJY010000186.1:0-3301 GCA_034667445.1 Actinomycetota bacterium
GGCTGCGAGTGGTAGGCGCTGCCGAGCCCGAGGCGGACGTCGTGGTCGTCGGGTTCGACCGAGGGGTGGATTACGCGAGATTGCGGCGGGCCTGCCTGCTGGTCGAGCGCGGGGCCGCCCTGGTCGCGACGAACGCCGATGCGTCGTTCCCGGCAGCTGATGGGCTCTGGCCAGGCGCGGGGGCGCTGCTGGCCGTCGTAGAGACCACCACGGGGCGAACGGCCGAGGTGATCGGCAAGCCTGCGAGTCCCCTCCTCGAGGCCGCTCGCGCACGGGGAGGTGGAGGTACACCCCTGGTAGTCGGCGACAGGCTGGACACCGACATCGCCGGTGCCGACGGCCTGGGCTGGGATTCCCTGTTGGTGCTCACCGGCGTCGCCTCGCGCCGCGATCTCGGTCCCGAGGGACCGCAGCCGACCTTCGTCGCAGAGGACTTGGGGGCCCTGTTCGGGGACTAGTCACCCGCACCCCGGGGGTATGCTCAGGTGGCCCGACCGGAGGAGGCCCCATGCTCGAGGACATCCGCAAGACCATCGAAGCAACGCTCGGCGAGCTGACCCCGGCGCGCGCGAAGTCCCTCGCGAAAAGCATGGCCGAACCTGGAGCAGCCAAGGATCAGGTGGCGAAGTCTGCGACAGAACTCATCGACTGGTCGCAGAAGAATCGAGATCGGCTCATGGAGTTCATCCGCAGGGAGGTGTCGAGGCAGGTCGGCGCCATCGGTGTGGCGAGCCAGACCGAGCTCGAGACGCTGAAGAAGCGTGTTCGGGCACTCGAACGCGCTTCGGGTACATCGGCAGCACCGAAGGCGGCGTCCAAGCGCTCTGCGGCGTCCCCGAAAGGAACGGCGGCGAAGAAGACGACGAAGAAGACGACCGCGAAGGCCACGTCACCCCGCGCGCAGAGCTGAATGGCCCGCCGTCGCCTGGATGCCGAGTTGGTGCGGCGGGGGCTCGCCGCGAGTCGGGCCGAGGCACAGGAGGCGGTCCGGAGAGGGCTCGTGGTGATCGGCGGGGCGGTGGCCGTGAAGTCGGCCACCTTGGTCGGTGAAGATCAACCCCTGGGGTTCGCGAGAGCGCCGCGGCGATTCGTCTCCCGCGGTGGTGGCAAGTTGCAGGCCGCGCTTGACGGGTTCGGGATCAACGTGGCCGGCGCCCATGGGTTGGACGCAGGTGCTTCGACCGGTGGATTCACCGATTGTCTGCTCCAGGCGGGCGCGCACCACGTGGTTGCGGTCGATGTGGGATACGGGCAGTTCGATTGGGGGCTCCGCGGCGATCCGCGGGTCACGTTGCTGGAGCGAACGAATGTGCGGGACCTTCGGGACGACATGCTGCCGTATCGTCCGAGCCTGATCGTGGCTGATCTCTCGTTCATCTCACTCAAGGTCGTGTTGCCCACCCTCCGTGCCATCGCCGCACCGGACGCCACGTTCGTGACGTTGGTGAAGCCGCAGTTCGAGGCGGATCAGGCGGAAGTGGGGCCAGGCGGTGTGATCCGCGATCCTGCCGTCTGGCGACGGGTGTTGGAGGACGCTATAGCTGCCTCCAGCGCAGCGGGTATCCGCGCGACCGGCCTCATGGCGTCGCCGCTGCCGGGCCCGGCGGGCAACATCGAATTCCTCCTTCAGGCAGGCGGCGCCACCGCCGACGCTATCCCGGATGTGAACGGTGCGATCGCGCAGGCGGAGGCGATCGCGTGAGCGGAGGTGCTCGTATGAGCGGGCGTATCGGGTTCGTCGTTCACGAGCGCCGGCCGGCTGCGGTCGCCGAGGCGGCGGCGCTTCAGGCCGAACTTGTCGCCGACGGCCTCACTGCAACCCGCTTGCCGGGCGACGAGGACGGTACGCGCGTGGCCGCAGGGGCGTTCGATCTGGTGGTGTCCATCGGCGGGGACGGGACCTTCCTGCGCGCGGCTCATGTCGCCGCCGCAGCTGCGTGTCCGGTACTCGGGGTGAAGGTGGGTCGTCTCGGGTTCCTCACGGAGGTCGAGCCGTCCGAGGCTCGCACCATCATCGAAGGGGCCCTCGCCGGCCGCTCGCGGATCGAAGAGCGGTTGGCCGTGACGGCGGGGCCTGCGGAGGGGAACGCGTTCGAGGCGCAGTGGGCGCTGAACGAGATCATGGTTGAGAAGCGAGCCCGCCATCGGTTGATCCGGCTGGATGTGCGCGTCGACGGCGACTACGTGACGACGTTCTCGGCCGACGGTGTGATCGCCGCAACCCCGACGGGACGCACCGCCTACTCGTTCTCGGCCCGGGGGCCCATCGTGAACCCGTCCGTCCGATGCCTCGTCCTCACCCCCGTCGCTGCGCATATGGTGTTCGACCGCTCGTTCGTCCTGGGGGCCGATCAAGTCGTGACGATCGAGGTTGTCGGTGAGGAGCCCGGGCTCCTTTCCGCGGATGGGAGAGAATCGATCGAGCTTCCGGTGGGGTCCCGGCTCACGATCAAAGTTGCCGACCAACCATCCCTCTTCGTCCGCCGCGATCCCGCGCCGAAGTTCCTCACGCGCGTGCGAGAGAAGTTTGATCTTCCGGGCCGCAACGATGTCGGTGGCGAAGGATAAGGTCCAATCGATGCTGCGCGAACTGCACATCACGGACGTTGGGGTCATCGATGACCTCGACATCGGATTCCATCCAGGGCTCAACGTGCTTACCGGGGAGACCGGTGCCGGCAAGACCATGATCACGGTCGGACTCTCACTCGCCCTGGGCGTGCGCGCGTCCACGGCGCTCGTGCGTGCCGGTGCGACCTCGGCGAAGGTGCAGGCCCGATTCGACGCGACCGCCGACACCGGCGATTGGGCGGAAGACGACGAAGTGATCCTCGCGAGAACGGTGGCGTCCGACGGGCGAGGGGGTTCGAGGATCGGCGGTCAGATGGCCACGGCCACAGCTTTGGCGGAACTCGGTGCGACCCTCGTCGAGATCCACGGACAGCACCAGGCGCAAGGATTGCTCTCGGCGGGCACCCAGACCGCGTTCCTCGATCGGTTCGCCGGGGATGCCCACCTCGTCGCCGTCGCGTCGTTCCGCGAGGTGTTCGACCAACTCCGCCAGGCCCAGGCGGAGCTGGAGGCACTTACGGCCGCCGCGCGGGACCGCGAACGCGAACTCGATCTGCTGGCCTACCAGGTCCGCGAGATCCAGGACGTCGAACCGACGGTTGGCGAGACGGCGCTGCTCGTCGCCGAGGAAGCGCGGCTCGGTCACGTCGAACGGTTGTTGGAGCTCACGTCGGCGGCGGGCGGAGTCCTAGGGGATGAAGGGGGTGCCCAGGACCTGGTAGCCGCGGCC
>JAXDJY010000187.1:0-6187 GCA_034667445.1 Actinomycetota bacterium
CGGCCCGAAGGGCCGGCTCCTGGGGTGCTGCGGGTGGCGTGGCTTAGCCGCCCAGCGCCACCGCGTTGATGAGGTTCGAATCGCGGAGCTTCCGGAGCGCCTCGCGCTCGATCAGCCGAACGCGCTCGCCCGAAAGGCCGAGCACCTTGCCGGTCTCCCGGAGGCTGAGCGGTTGTCCGTTCTCCAGGCCGTAGCGGAGCGCCACGACGTGACGTTCGCGCTCGTCCAGGACCCGATCGACGGCGTCGCCGATCTCCTCACGGAGCAGCGCGTCCTCGACCTCGTTGAACGCCGCGTCGGAGTCCACTTCCTCGATGAGGTCCCCGAGCTCGGTGTCCTCACCGACCGGGGACTGCAGGGACAGCGGCTCGCGACGGCCCATCTCGGTGAGATCGTCGATCTCCTCCACGGTGGTGTCGAGGGCCTTGGCCAGCTCCTCGCGGCTGGGCTCACGGCCCATCGACTGCGCGAACTGGAACCGTGTGCGGTTCAGCTTGCGGAGCCGGTCGTGGATGTGGACGGGCAGGCGGATGGACCGCGAGCGGTCCGCGATGGCACGGGTGATCCCCTGACGGATCCACCACGTGGCATACGTCGAGAACTTGAACCCGCGCCGCCAGTCGAAGAGCTCGACGGCACGCATGAGGCCGATGTTCCCCTCTTGGATCAGATCGAGGAGTGGAAGACCCTGGCCCTGGTACTTGCGGGCCACGGACACCACGAGTCGGAGGTTCGCCATGATGAACCGCTGGCGGGCAGCCTCTGCCTTCCGAACGTCGGCACGGGCTTTCGCGATGCTCTTTTCCGACCGCAGACGACCGGCTCGCAGGCGATCCTCGCCTTCCTTGCCGGCTTCGATGGTCATAGCGAGCTCGACCTCTTCCTCTTTGGTGAGCAGCGGCTCGCGAGCCGCCGCCTCCAGGTA
Organism: Actinomycetota bacterium; assembly: GCA_034667445.1. Lineage (GTDB taxonomy): Bacteria > Actinomycetota > UBA4738 > UBA4738 > HRBIN12 > JANXVR01. The sequence continues at coordinate 926 of JAXDJY010000187.1, forward strand.
GAGGCGCAGGTCATCAGCGTCGTCGGTCCCCAGGGGGCGCGCTGGCTCTGGCACTAGTTATCACTCTCCTCCTCGAAGCCTTCCAGCCGCATGGGGCAGCCTTCTGGTCCTCGGGAACTCGGGTTCCGGTAGACGCGGCTCGGGCCGAAGCACGCTGTGGGACGCGTCTTGGCAGCCGTTGATACGTATGGTATGGCGTCGGGTACTCGTTTGTAAAGCTCAGAGCGTGTAAAGGTCTTGTGAAGACCACGCCAAAACGGCGGTTCAGTTCCGGTCGATGATGTTCGAGGCAACACTGCCCGACCCCCATTCGCCCGACATACAACACAACGCCCGAACACCCGTGATTCTTCCACCTCGCTCGGGCTCGCTCGGGCCGCTTTTCCGTTTGCTTACCCACTCCTGCTGTGGCTAAACCCATCTCCGTCACGCGTGGGTACGCTGGCGTGATGCCCGAAGCCACGCCGGTTCCAGACCTGCAAACCGTAGACCTGGATGGGCCGATCTATTATCGCGGATGGAACGGCCCCCGGGAGACCACGTTCGTCATGGTGCACGGGCTGGGCGGGTCACATCTCTCATGGCTTCAGGTTGGCCCCGGTCTTGCCGGGGAGGGTCGAGTGCTCGCTCCGGACCTGCCGGGATTCGGGTGGTCGCCAAGGGCCGGGCGCCGGTCGGGGCTCATGGACCTTCGGCACTCGTTGTCGGCGTTCATCAAGGAGCAGGCGACCGGCCGCGTCATCCTCTGTGGTAACTCGATGGGCGGGGCCCTCGCGCTCCTGCAGGCGGCGGTCGAACCGGGATCGGTCGATGGCATCGTCCTCAGCGGCTCCGTGTTCCCTTGGGCACGTGCTGCCGGCCTGCCTCATCCGCTCGTCCTGGCGACCTTCGCGCTCTACGACTCCCAAGGGCTCGGCGAACGCTTCGTCTCCGCGCGCTCCACGTCTATCGATCCTGTGCGCGCGGTGCGATTGAGCTTCAGGATCATCGCGGCGCACGCCGACACCATCCCCGAGGACGTCATCCAGCGCCACATCGAACTCGCTCGCGAACGTCAGACCGACCCCGATGCGGTGCCGGCTTTCCTGGAGGCCGCGCGATCCCTGCTCAGGCTGGGGAAACGCCCGGCGGTGGTCATGAGAGCCCTGGACGGCGTCTCGTGTCCCGTGTTGGTGCTACACGGGCGCCGCGATCGGTTGGTCCCGGTTGCCTTCGCCGAGGCCGAGCTCCGGCGAAGGCCGACCTGGCGCGGCCGGATCTTCCCCGATCTGGGTCACGTTCCCCAGATGGAGGCTCCGGGCCGCTGGATCGCCGAAGTGGCTGACTGGCACGCCGGCCTGCGCGGGGAGGGATAGCACACGGGGAGTCCCGGATCCCGGCTACGGTGCGTCGAGGGCGATCCGCATCCGTTTGTTGCCCTTGCCCTTCGACTCGGTCTTGACCACGCGAACACGACCTACCTCGCCGGTCCGCGCCACGTGGGTGCCGCCGTCCATCTGCGTGTCGATCCCGGAGATGTCGATCACGCGGATGGGATCGACACCGGCCGGCACCAGGTCGACCTTCAGTCGGGCGAGAGATGCGTCGGCCAGTGCTTCTGCCCGCGGGATGAACCGGACATGGACCTCCACGTCTCGGGCGAGCGCCTCGTTGAGACTCGTTTCGATCTCCCGGCCGAACTCCTGGCTCATGGCGTCGAGCTCGAAGTCCATCCGAGCCGTACCAGGCTCCATGTTGCCGCCGGTCACCTTGGCTCCGTGCTGGGTGAAGATGATCCCGGACAGGGCATGGAGCGCGGTGTGGGTTCGCATGAGGGTATGCCGTCGCTCCCAATCCAGCGAGAGAGTGACCGGCGAGCCGGCCGGCGGACCCGCCGCATCCAGCACGTGAAGCAGCTCGCCCGTCTCCTTGGATCGGAACGTGTCGGTGATGCGGCACGAACCGCCTTCCCACACGAGCGTCCCCGTGTCGCCCGGCTGTCCACCACCGCGCGGATAGCTCACGGTTCGATCCAGAACGGATCCCTCGGACGTGACCGAGATCACGACGGCGTCACACGACCTGAGGTAGGCATCGCGGGCGAAGAGTTCTTCGGTCATGGTCGCAACGCTAACGCAACGGCGGCCGAAAGCCCCTCACAGGTTGGGCTCCTGCAACCGAGTGGTGCGAACCAAGCTCGCCAGGACCGCGCCCGTCAGGATCAGCGCGCCCCCGACGGCGGTGGTGACCGAGACGTCCTGATGCAGGAAGACCCACGCGAGGAGGGCCACCGTGAAGGGCTCGAGCACCCCGATGATCGAATTCCGGAGAGCCCCTACACGGCGCAGGCCCGCCAGCATGGCCGCGAACGCACCCGCTGAGAACACGGCCATCCCCAGGATCCTCACCCAGTCGTGCATCCCCTTGGGCAGGATCGTGGCGTGGAAGAGGACCGAGTAGATGGCGTTGCCGAGTGCCGCGCCGCCGGAGAGCCACGCGGCGGCCGTCAAGGGATCTGTCCGCCTCACCGTTCGATCCGCCGCAACCAGGTAGGTCGCGTACGCGACGGAACAGCCGACCGCCAGCACGATCCCGAGCGGTTCCACTTCGACCTTCCCACCGCCGATGATCACGATCGCGCTCCCACCGAGTGCCAAGCCCAGGGCGATCACCAGGCGGCTTCCGGGTGCGCGCCGATCCATCGCGATCGTGGCGAGCATCACCCACACCGGGTAGACGTAGAACAGCAATGTCACCGCACCCGCCTTCCCATGGCTCAAGGCGGCGAAGTAGAGCGCTGACTCCGTGGCATAGCCGAGCGTGCCGGCGAGGATGACCGCGCGTCGCTCGCCCTTCGCCGGAAGCAGCGGACGTCCGGTTGCGGCCGCGCCGGCGAACAGCAGGGCCGACGCGAGACCGAACCGGAAGGACAGCATGACGAACGGTCGCCCGCCCGTATCCACGGTTGCCGCGAAGATGACCACAACGGAGAACAGGAGCGCCATGACGACGGAGTAGGCGGAGCCCAGCAGCTGCTCGGGCTTGCCGGCTGCACCGGTCGACACGATCTCGGGTATCGGTTCCGTCATCGTTCGTTCCCTGCGGGGTTGGGAGAGCGTACGCTCATGACCGCATCAGGAGCGGAGGGAGACTCACTGGCGTGGAAGAGATCGAGGTGACGAGGGCGGATGTCGAACAATTCATGTCCCGGTTCAACGTGCGCGTTGCCGCGGACGATACGGCGACCGAGCACGTGGTCACGCTGTCCGGCGTTGACTTCGACCGGCTCGGCAAGGGCTATCGCTCGCCCGAGGCGTTCATTCGGGAGTGCTTCGCCTACCTGCTGGAACGCGAGCCGAAAGAAGCGATCCTGATGTCGTTCGATATCAGCCAGATCCGCAGCTACTTCCCCGAGTTCGAGATGGATATCTCCTTGCGGGCCGGAGACTGAGCGGCTACTTCGCGACCAGATCGTCCTGCGGCGCGAACTGATCCTTGATCCTCCGTGACCACGCGCCGATCACAGCGGTCAGCCCGAGGAACACCGCGCCCGAGCCGATCAGGATGATCCGGGTTCGTGTCGCGCTGCCCTCGACCCAGATGAAGCTCAGGACGAGTGCCGGGACGATGAACCCCAGGTTGTACGCGATGTCGAACAGCGCGAACGCCCGACCGCGGAAATCATCCGGCATGGCCTGCTGCATGATGGTGTCCGCCGAGATCTTCCCAAGGAAGAACGCGAAGAACCCGATGAACAACATCCCGGCGAATCCAAGGACGGACACCAGGGCGCCGAACGCGATGGTGCCGGCACCCAGCAGGAACATCGACCCCATCAGCATGCGGATAGGCGGCACCCTGTCCTTCCACTTCTGCGCGAGGACCAGCCCGAGCGCGCCACCGACGATCCCGCCCAGCCCCGAGAGGGCCAGCGAGAGCGAGTCGGCAGAGGATCCCTGCACCAGGTTCTTCGCATAGAGACCGAACACGAACAGCCCGAACCCCCAGAACTGGTACCGAAGCATCTGGAAAGAGGAGAGGCCGAGCGCAGCGGCCGGCCGCGAGGCGACCTCTTTCAAGCCGTCGCTCACCGTTTTCACGACGCGGGACGCTTCGTGCCAGAACGTGGTTTCGTGATCGCCGCTCTGGGTATGCCGCATCCGCAGCGAGACGAAGGCGACGATCACGAAGATGATCGCGCCGATGATGGCGCCCGCCCACGAGCCCACGATGCCCGCGAAGACGCCGCCGAAGCCGATGCCGAGCACCTGGAAGAGCGCCCCGCCGGCTTGAGAGAGCGCGTTGCCCTGCAGCAGATCCTTGCCGACCAGCACATCGGGGATCGCGGCCGACTTCACGGCAAGCACCACACGGACAACAGACTGCGCGGCCAGGAGTCCGACCACGAGGCCGACGGTCGCGAGCGTGTCGTGTTCGGTCGTTCCCTTCCCCAGGGGCAGCATGACCCCAAGGGCGATGCCGCCCACGATCACCGCGGTGATGAGGTTCGACCACCAGACCACCCGGCGCCGGGAGAACCGGTCGATGAACACCCCGACGAACGGAGAGATCACCGTGTAGGGCACGTACAAGGCCAGCACGACCTTGAGCAGATAGCTCGCCGAGGGCACGTTCTGGACATCGAACCCCTTCTGCCCGCCGAACACCAACGCCTTCGCGATGGCGCCTTGCACCACGCCCTGACCGGTCTGGGCCAGGAACTGCACGCCCATGAGCGTGGCGTAGTCGGGATTGGAGAACTGCGAGAACAGCTTGTTGAAGAAGTTGCCGAAACTGGTCAGTTTCGTGGTGACGGGCTGTTTCGCGACGCGGAGCACCGCGCCGATACCCACCGCAACGGCCACCACGAACCAGGCCTTGACGGTCGTGAGGGAACCCCGCCACAGCGACAGCACGAACACCCCGGAGAGCACGCTGATGACGAATGACATCGCCGGGATGAGCGCGAGCTTGCTCGGCGTGTCCTCGATCTCGAAGAAGGGCGCCGCCAACAACCCCGGCAGCACGAACAGGACGAACATACCGAGGATCACCTGGAGAAGATGCACGGGATCGGAGAAGCGGCCCGGTGGGTTCGCGAACGCCTCGGCCTTGGCTGCAGCAGCGCTCTTCGCCTGTGCGATGACGTCCTGGGACGGGGTCCAGACGGGGAAGTCAGGGCTTCCTTGCGTGATGAGGGTGACGTCGGGCCCGATGGTTTCGCCGTCCTGCGCCGGTAGCGCCTTGTCCCCGGCTCCTCCGTACCATTGGCCAACGACGAAC
>JAXDJY010000188.1:0-7238 GCA_034667445.1 Actinomycetota bacterium
GATGGTGGCGCTCCGCGAGTGGACCCGCAGGCCCATCACCCGCTCGTAGCCGGGATCGGAGGTGTCCAAGCCCATCCGCAGCATCGACGCCACCGCGCGGGGGGTCAGCCCGTCCCCGCACACCTTCTCCCGCGGGAACGCCGACCTGTCGACGACCGTGACATCGACCCCGTGCCGTGCCAAGTGATACGCCGCGGCCGAGCCCCCTGGCCCCCCGCCGACCACGAGCACATCGGTCTCGATGTTCTGGCTCACGCACACCCCCAGGCGCTTGTGAAAACTTTCACAAGTTCAGGCTACCGCATCGGACGCCGTTGCACGAGGGAGCCTACGACCGGCCCGAAACCCCGGCAATGCCACTGGTCAGGACGACGTTCGGTGGTCCCAGGACTCGATGTCCCCGGAGCCCAGATGCAAGAACGCGAGGGCCGGCACGGCGGCCGCGAACCGCTCGAACCCGTTCTCGGCGAGGAACGTCCGGTACTTCTCGTGGAACGCGCTCATCGGGGCGCGGAGCTCATCGGCGTCCATCGGGATCGGCGTCGCCAGCCCGTAGAGCCGGACCCCGGCGAGGTCGACCCATTCCCTGCCCCGGTCGATCACGGCACTCACGCGAGGCTCAGTGAGGGCGTTCCTCCACGTGGTGTCGTCCTGACGCGTTGCGACGTAGAGACCGTCTTCCAGCCACACGAACCAACGCGTCGCGACGTGGGGGGCGCCGCCCGCCCCGACCGTCGCGATCCGGCACGCGGGCACGTCCCGGAACGTCGTGCGCAGTCCCTCGTAGGGCTCCATCAAGCCTTCACCAGCATCGCGAGTTCGGTGAGAGCGGCCACCGGCATCGGCGGGGAACCAGCGGCTCCGAGCGCGGTCAGCGCCTCGGCGATCGAATGCTTGACGGTGTCTGCGGTGGCGCCGTGTGCGGCGTCCCCGTCGTCCAGATCGTCCTTGAGCTGGAAGGCCTCGCCCAGCGGTTCGCCGAACGCGACCAGGGTGTGCAGGAGGTTGCCGCCGATCGGACCCTCGGAGGCGAGCTCTGCTCCCATGAGGAGTGGTCCCGTCACCGTGTAGCGGCCGCCCTTGAGGTTGGCCGCGAGCCGTCCCGCCGCCTCCCCGGCCGCGGCCTCCCCGGCGATGTCGAGGAACTGCCCGACGGCCATATCCCGGCGGATCGCGTAGGCGCGGGCAAGGGCGCGCGTGAGCGCGGAAGGGTCGAACCCGCTGGTCAGGAGCAGTTCGTCGGCCCAGACGGCGGCGAGATCTCCGATCACGATCGCAGCGGAGACGCCGAAGAGCGCCTGGTCGCGCGCGGCCGCGCTCCGGACGTGCTCGTGGACGGCCGGTACGGAACGGCGCACCTGGGAGTCGTCCATGACGTCGTCGTGGATGAGGGCGAACGTGTGGAAAAGCTCGAGCGAGGCGGCGGCGCGCATGATCCGCCCGTCGGGCACCCCATCCGCCATCCGGTAGCCCCAATATCCCAGCGCCGGGCGGAGCCGCTTACCGCCCGAGCGCACCAGCCGGAGCAGCTCGTCCGCGAGGGTCGAGGCCGCCGGATGCAGCGCCGCGAGTTCGGCCCGCTTGTCCTCAAGGAATCCGACCAGGACGTCATCGACCTCGGCGCGAAGCTCGGGCCATGAAGGTGAAACGTGGACGTGGTCGGTCGGCACCGGTTCAGTATCGCGGATGGTGGGACGTCGGGCCGACTCCGGACCGCGGAGGAAAGCGGCGCGCGTATCATGAGCGGGCTCCATGCCGACCACGACCCGCTTCCAGAAGCTCACCCTCGCCACGGCGGCCGTCACCGTGGTCCTGTTCGCCGTCGGCGGATTGGTGCGCGGCACGGGCTCGGGGCTCGGCTGCTCCACGTGGCCGCTCTGCACTCCCGGCCACCTGTTCCCGAGCGGGAACATCCACTCGCTCATCGAGTTCTCCCATCGGTTCTTCGTGTTCTGCACCACCGTCCTGGTGGCGGTGACGGCATATGTCGCATGGCGAACCCACCGACAGGAACGCTCGATCCTCGTGTCCGCGCTGATCGCACTCCCGCTGGTCCTCGCGCAGGCCGTGCTCGGCGGGCTCGTGGTCCACCGCGAGCTCCAGCCGTGGTGGGTGAGCGGCCACTTCGTGGTCGCGCTCGCACTCGTGGCGGACGTCGTCTTCCTCGCGGTGGCGTCGTTCTCCACGACGGACCACGGCCGCGACCACCCGCCGGCCGATCGGGGATTCGCCCGGATGGCGATGGCGATCGCCGTGGGGACCGGCGTTCTGCTGTTGGCCGGGACCTGGGTGCGGGTCAGGGACGCAACGGACGGACTTGCCTTCACCGACTGGCCGCTCGCCAACGGGAAACTCGTTCCTGCACTCGGCGGAGTGGCCACGCCGACCTTCGTCCACCGGCTGCTATCGGCGCTGGTGTTCGTGTTCGTGACGTACGCGGTCGTGCGCGCGCGCACCATGACGCCCCGGGAGCAGCGGTTCGTTCGGCTGACGACGATCACCTTCGGGCTGTTCGTGGCGCAGATCCTGGTGGGAGCGGCGCAGGTGTGGACACGGTTGAAGCCGTGGGCCGTCGTGATCCACGTCGGCGTCTCGGTCCTGATCTGGACGTCGGTGGTGACCCTCGCCCTGGTCTCGCGCGGGGTGGGCCGGACCGATGAGGAAGCAGTGGAGACGGAAGTGCCCACCGCTTCGAATGCAGGCCCACCACCGCTCCGCAACACGCTCACGGCCTATTACCGGCTGATCAAACCGCGGATCATCATCCTGCTCCTGATCACCACGGTTCCGGCCATGATCCTTGCAGGGCATAGTGTTCCCTCGCTCTGGCTCATGCTCTCGACGCTGGTGGGTGGCACCGCCGCCGCAGGTTCGGCGAACGCGATCAACATGTACCTGGACCGGGATATCGACGAGATCATGCAGCGGACCCGCAGGCGCCCGCTGCCTTCGCACGCCGTCACACCCGAGCACGCGCTCCGATTCGGCTTCTTCCTCGGCGCTATCTCGTTCTTCTTCCTGGCGATCACGGTCAACACGACGGCGGCGAGCCTCGCCCTGTCGGCGATTGCGTTCTACGTCTTCGTCTACACGATGTGGCTGAAACGCTCCACGGCGCAGAACATCGTGATCGGCGGTGCCGCGGGTGCCGCTCCCGCGTTGATCGGCTGGGCCGCCGTCACCGGCGGACTGGCCCTTCCCGCATGGATCTTGTTCGCGATCGTCTTCGTGTGGACGCCGCCTCATTTCTGGGCGCTGGCGATGCGCTACGAGGGTGACTACGCCGCAGCCGGGGTCCCGATGCTGCCGGTCGTGCGAGGACAGGACGAGACGCGTAAGCAGATCTTCCTCTACTCCCTCCTCCTGTTCGCCGTGACGATCGCGCTCTGGCCCCTCGGACACATGGGCACGGTCTACCTGGCCGTGGCGGTCGGGATGGGCGGCGTCTTCTGCTACAAGGCTCTGGTTCTCTGGCGGAGCCCGTCGCCCGAGCGCGCGTGGAAGCTCTTCGGGTTCTCGATCGTCTACCTCGCGGCACTCTTCGCTGCGGTTGCGGTCGACGCGGTACTGCCGCTCGCACCATTGCGCTGACGCGTCAGGACGCCGGTGACGGCGAACCGGACGCCGACGACGATGCAAGGACCAGATCGAGGTAGTGCGACAGCTCAGCCTCTCCCGTCCGCCCGATGAACAGATAACGCTGGGTGCCCGATCGGTCGACGATGATCGTGTCGGGGAGGTTCGGGTACTTGAGTTGGGCCGCTGTTCGTCCTGAGGGATCCGAGATGCTCGGGTAGGGGACGTGGAACCGCTTGATCCACGCGCGAGCCGCGGCGTCCTGATCCTCGTAGTTGATCCCGAGGAACGCCACCCCTTTCGCCGCGTAGGCCTTCGCGACCGCGACCATCTCGGGCTGCTCCTGCCGGCACGGCCCGCACCAGTTGGCCCACACGTTCAGCACGAGGACCTTGCCCCGGTAGGTATCCGTCGACAGCGCCTTGCCGTCGGTGACGGAGGGACCCGTCACGGTCGGGAGCGGTTCGTTCATCGTCACGACATGGGTGAAGTCGGAGCTCTTCGTGCATGCGGTCACGCTGAAGAGGAGCACGAACGCGAGTGCGGCTGTGCGGTGCATAGGTGCCTCACGCTAACAGCGGGCGCAGCGTTCCGTGGAGCTACTTGACGGTGATGGTTCCCGTCATCGTTGTGGGGTGCGCGTCGCAGCGGAAGTAATACGTCCCCGGTTCGAGCGCGGGCACGTCGTAGGTTGCCGTCCCGGGGCCCGTGACGAACGCACCCGTGAACACCCCGGTCGAATAGCCGGAGTCGGAGAAGATGGCGACGTTGTGGGCGATGCCGGCGTCGTTGTTCGTGAACTTCAGGCTGGTCGGGCCGCCGGCGTGCAGGGTCAAGGCGTTCGTACTGAACTGCGACCCTTGCGCACTGATCTCGGCAGTTGCCGCGCCGCCTCCGCCGCTCGACGAAGGCGGGGACCCTGTGGGCGGCGGCGTCGTGGGTGGCGGTGTCTCCCCGCCGCCTCCGCCACCGTTCCCACTCCCCCCACCGCCCGTTCCGCCGACCACCACCGTTCCGGTCATCGTTGTCGGGTGGAACTCGCAGCGGAAATAGTAGGTGCCCGGATCCAGCGCGAGGACGTCGTAGGTCTTCGTGGCCGGGCCCCTCACCGGGGTGCCCGTGAACAGGTTGTTCGTATACGCCTTGTCGGAGTAGATCGCGATGTTGTGGTCCGTTCCCGCATCGTTGTTGGTGAAGGTGATCGTGCTCGGCTGTGAGGCCGGGAGGTCGATCTCCTTGCTCGAGAATTGCAGCTTCGTCGCGCTGATGGTCGCGCCTGCCGATCCTCCCGCGCCCTTGGCCACGGTGAGCTCGCCGTGCATCGTCGCGGGATGCACGTCGCACTGGAAGTAGTAGGTGCCTGCCGGAAGCGCCGCAACGTCGACGGTGAGCTTCGCGGGGCCGGTGACCGGATCTTTGGTGCCGAACAGTTTCGCCGAGGGATCCTTGGCGGGGTCGGAGGCGAACACGGCCACGTTGTGCTGTATGCCCGGGTCCTGGTTGTCGAGGACGATCTGGATCGGCTTGTCAGGTTCGGCCGAGAGCGTGGTGGGCTTGAAACCGTTGGAGGCGGCGCCCGCTGGTGCGGTCAGCGCAAGGAGCTGCGGCTTCGCCGGCTGTGCCTGCACCTTCTCCGGACCGATGGCCACGATGGCGATGCCGCCGATGAGCATGGAGAACCCAACGACGCCGAACGCCACGCCGGCGAGGGCTCCGCTGGAAACCTTCTTCCGGGTCGCGACGAACGACGCGATCGCCATGATCCCGATAGCCGCGCCCAGGGCAACCGCGGTGGCGGCGTGGTGGGAGATCGAGAGCAGGATCCGCGAGAATCCGAAGAGCGCCAGCGCGATCACGGCGAGCGCCCCGAAGGGGACGAGGATGGGCAGGAGCAGGCTCTCGCGGTTCTTCGGTTCGCTCATCGTGCCTCCGCCGGGATCTCTGCAGTGGGACGCCACGGGACGGCCGCGGATTCCTCACGCTGTTCCTTCGCGTACCAACGGAAGAAGATGGTAGCGATGAATCCCCACAGGATGAGGCCGCCGATGAGCTTCATGATGAGTCCGGCCATCAGCTGGTCGCGGAGCGCCCCGATGCCCCAGATCCGCGGGAATGTGGCGTAGATCGCGTAGAGCGGATGGGTGCCGAAGGTCAGGAACGACGCCGGGATGGTCGGGGCGAGCGACTGGAAGAACAGGTACATCATCTGACCGGGCGGCTGGAGCCCCGGGTACTCGGGCAGCGTGGACATCACCGGCCACCACATCGCCAGCGCCGTCGTCACCAGCAGGACGTGCAACCCGAAGTGCAGGGGTTGTGACTGCACCGCCGCCGTGACCACGGCGGGCCAGTGGGTGAACAGCAATACCCCGTTGAAGACGAGCAGCGCCAGCACCGGGCGCGTCATGAACCGGAAAAACGACCCGACGGCTCGGGGACGGAGGAACCTGCGCAGCATCCACGCCGGCACCCCGGCGATCAGCAGCGGTGGGGCGACGAAGGTGAACAGCATGTGCTGAATCATGTGCATGAAGTAGAGGTATCGCTCGGCGAGATCGTGGATCGGATAGTCGGCCCCGATCCACAGCACGACCATCCCGGAAAGGAACAGCTTCTTACGCCTGGCCGGCGTGACCTCTCCGGTGCTCTCCGCGTGCCGGCGGCACGCGATCACATACGCGGCCATGATCGAACCGAACAAGAGCCAGACGTCGACGTGGGGGTGCCAAGGGGGCAGCGTCATCCGGTTACCTCAGGAAGACCTTGAATGAGATGAGGACGATGAGGAACAGCGTCATCGCCAGGGCAAGGCCCATGATGAAGAACCGCGAGTAGCGTCTGTCGTCGAACTTCAGGTGCATGAAGTACATGACCACAAGGATGAACTTGACTGCGGCCAGACCCAGCAGCGTGACGATGAGGGTCGCGCTGCCCAGGTTCGCGTACTTGGCGATGATCTCCAGGCTGGTGAGCACAGCGAGGATGAGCCCGATCCGGATGTACTCCTTGACGCTCGGGTGTCCCCCGTGGGCGCCATGGTGCGCGTCCTCGATCTCGTGGAGTTCGGCTTCGGCGTGTTCGATCTCGGCCATGGTTACTTCACGCCCGGGGGGCCGGTGGGGATGAGATAGACGACCGCGAAGATCACGATCCAGACGATATCGACGAAGTGCCAGTAGAGGCCGACCATCTCGACGGAGAACCCACCGTCATCGGGCAGGCGCCCCGCCTGGGAGAAGGACGTCAGGCTCAGCAGCATGATGATCCCGATCGTCACGTGGAGACCGTGGAAGCCGGTCAGGACGTAGAACGTGGTCCCGAACAGGTTCGTCTTGAGCGACAGGCCCTCGCGGTAGAAGGCCGTGAACTCGTAGACCTGACCGCCGACGAACGTCATGCCGAGCAAGGCAGTCACCAGGAGCCAGATCCGCATGCGCACCAGATCGGCCTTCTGCGCGGCCGCCACGGCCAAGACCATCGTGAGCGAACTCGCGAGCAGGACGAACGAGGACACGGACGTGTACGGGATGTCGAAAACGTCGTTCGGGTACGGGCCCACTTTGCTGGTGCCGCGGTAGAGCAGGTACGTGGTGATGAGCGCCCCGAACAGCAGGCACTCCGACGCCAGGAAGATCCACATGGCGAGCTTGGTGCTGGGCAGG
>JAXDJY010000189.1:0-3987 GCA_034667445.1 Actinomycetota bacterium
CCGCGAGGGCCGCAGAGCCCGGTGATGAAGCGCTCATCGACGTGCGTGCCATCGAGGTTCGCGCGGCCGATCGAACCGCACATGTCCGCCCAGTAGATGTGGGCGGTGTCGACCGCGATACCGGACGGCTGGCAGTTGAGGCCGGCGATGAATCCGGCGTCGGGGCTCGAGCCGTCCAGGTTCGCCCGGCCGATGGCGCCATCGTTGGTCTCCGCCCAGTAGAGGTGCCCGGTCGCGGCGGACGCGGTCCCGGACGTGAGGGCGACCATCCCTACCACCAGCCCGAGCGTCGCGATCACGGTGGTAGCGCGAGTGCGGAGTCCCTTGAATGACGCCACGACGATCCTCCCCTTCTCCCCGGGTCAGGCGAGCCGACGTAGATGGCGGCCGACGTTTAGGTATGCCCTTAGGTATCGGCATTTCGGCCTGTTTTCAGTAGTGGCCGCCACCCAGTTCGGGGTAGGAGATCCAGCCGCAGTCGGGTGGATGAGTAACGCCAGGCGTCGCAGTGAGACTGGAGTAACGAGGAGGACATGCCATGAACGACAGGATCGACCGCCCCACACCGCCGGATCCGTTGCCGCGCACCGAACAGGAATGGCGTGAGCGACTGACACGCGAGCAGTTCGAGGTGCTACGGAACAAGGGTACGGAGCGAGCCTTCACCGGTGCTTACGCCTCGTCGAAGGACCCGGGCGTGTACCGATGTGCAGCATGCGACGCGCCCCTTTTCAGTTCCGAGACGAAGTTCGAATCCGGGACGGGCTGGCCCAGTTTCTGGGAGCCCATCGAGACCGGCGCCGTCGAACTGCACGAGGACGGGAGCCTCTTCATGCGCCGAACCGAGGTCACCTGCGCTCGCTGCGGCGGCCACCTGGGCCACGTGTTCTCAGATGGCCCGCGACCGACCGGAGACCGGTATTGCATGAACTCCGTGTCGCTCCGACTGGATCCTGAGGAACGATGACGGGTCCGCGCCTCGATCCCCGATTCGCCTGGATCCCCGCTATCTCCGAGGATGACATAGCTGTCGACCGAGACTCTCGGGGACTGATACGTACGGTCCGGATCCGGGGAGCGAATTCCATCTCCGTGAGACGTCGCTAACGCTGCACGACCATCGATTCACGCTCGAGAGCCTCACGGACTTGGGATCGCTTCCCACGACGGGAGCGTGGATCGTCTGGGGCCGCCCGAGGAACCGACAAGGGTCAGGTGCGCCGTCGACCGCGTTCGGACTCATCCGGTAAGGGGGCACATCATCTCAGTCGAACGCGGGGGTCGAGGATCGCGTAGCAGATGTCGACGACAACGTTCGCAAGGGTGATCGCGAACGCGGATACGAGAGTCACGGCGAGGATCACCGGCAGGTCGCCCGTGGAGACCGATGCCACCGCCCATTGACCGATGCCCTGAAGGTTGAACACTGTCTCTACGATGATCGCGCCGCCGAAAAGCAGCCCTAGATCCATCCCGAACATCGTCACGACGGGAACGAGGCTCGCCCGCAGGGCGTGCTTCACGATCACCCGCCGCTCAGAGAGTCCTTTGGCTCTCGCTGTTCGGATGAAGTCTTCTCCCATCACATCGAGCAGGCCCCCACGCGACATGCGCGCGTACCAGGCCGCCTCAACGAGCGCGAGCACTACCCAGGGCATGATCATGTGGTTCAACCACGTGAAGATCCCGAATTGGGTGGGGCCGTAGTAGCCCGTACCCGCGGCGAGCCCGAGCTTGAACCAGAAGAACCACAGGAACATCAGCCCGATCCAGAACACCGGGGCAGACACGAAGAAGAGCGCGAATCCCATCGCCACCCGGTCCACCAACGACCGCTGCTTCAGCGCCGATACCACGCCGATCGGGATCCCGATGATGAGCCAGACGAACGCTGCTCCGACAGCCAGGGTCGTCGTGACGACCAGTCGCGACCCGAGCTGCGAGTTCACCGATGCTCGCGTGACGAACGAGAACCCCAGCCCCGGCCACCCGTAGCGATCGCCGGTGAACACGTGCGCCACGAACAGTCCGTACTGCTCCCACAATGGCTTGTTTAGCCCGAACTGCCCCTTGATCTCGGCGATCACCTGGGGTGTTGGCTGTTTGCCCGCGAAGAGCACTGCCGGATCCACCGGTGAGAGCACGAAGAAGATCGCGTACGTGATCGCCGTGATCATCAGCAGCACAACTACGAGCCATAGCAGCCGGCGGACCACGTAGCGCCCCATCGCTACCGTGCTCTCCGGCGCGGGTCGAGCGCGTCGAGTACCCCATCGCCGACGAGGTAAAACGCGAGTGTGGTCAAGAGCAGAAACAGCCCCGGGTACACCATCATCCACCAGGCGTAGGTGAAGAGTGACCCGCTCGTCGCGTCCGACAGCATCCGGCCCCACGACGGCGTCGACTGTGGAACGCCCACTCCCAAGAAGGAGAGCGCCGCCTCGAACAAGATGTTCCCCGGGATCGTAAGCGTGGCGTAGACCAGGATCGGCGCCATCAGGTTCGGTAGGACCTCGGAGAACATGATGTGGATGTCACTCGCTCCCAACGACCGGGCGGCCTCGACAAACTCACGTTCCCGAAGCGAGATCACTTGTCCTCGCACGATCCGCGTGAGGTACGGCCAGGTGAAGAGCACGATGATCCCGGTGACGAGCGGGAGGCCCGGCTGGAGGAGCCCCCCGAAACACCCGTGCACCGACGCCGAACACACCGTCGACAGCCCGACTGCGAACAGTAGCAACGGCATCGAGAGCCAGACGTCGACCACTCTGGAGACGACCGTGTCCAAGCGGCCTCCGTAGTAGCCGCTCAGAAGGCCAACGACGATCCCCAACAGTGTCGCCAGACCCGTACCGACCACTGCGACGAAGAGCGAGGTCCGCGCGCCGTAGATCACGCGGACGAACAGGTCTCGACCGACTTGATCGGCACCGAACCAGAAGTGGGCGGTCGGACCCTTCGGCAACCCGAGCTGGGTTCGCATGTTTCCGAACAGCTGGTTGGGTGTATGACCGGTGAGCCTCGCGATGAGCGGTGCGAAGATCCCGATGGTGACGATGAACACGACCAGGGTCAGCCCCAGCATCGCGGCATGGTCCTTACGGAACCTTGCCCATACGAGTTGCCGGTTCGAGCGCCCGATGGGCGCGGTGACTCGGGACGATGCTTGGAGGTCTTCCTGAACCTTCAAGCAGGCACCGGCAGGTGGTTGTTGACCGCCACCTGAGTGAACGTCGTTCCTTGGCTTATCGGGTCAGCTTCGAAATGGGTCACCGTGTCCCCGGTGATGACGATCACATTCGACCAGAGGTAGGGCACCATCGGGACGACGTCCTCCATCAGATATTTCTCCAAGTTCGCCCAGCACGTCGCGCGGGGAGTACCCGCGAGCGCCTCGCACGCCGCCAGCTTGGTGTCGATGCTCGGAACGCCTCCGGCCGGGTAGGAGATCCCGAGCTTCTGCGCCAGTGCTGCGGTAAGACCCGTAAGCGTCGTGTTCGGGTTGCCGGACGCCGAGATCGAGGAACTTGCGAACATCGGAGAGAGATAGGTGTAGGCGTCCGCGTAGTCGTACGCCCAGTTGGCGTTCATGCTGATGGGGATATCGTTCGCGACCCGTTGGACGGTGTTGTAGGAGGCCCCCGTCTCGAGTTCCCGCGGCACGACCTGGATGCCTATCTTCGCCAGGTCCTGAACGACGAACGGCTCCATCGTCGTCCACGGCGCGATGTTCTGATTGACCATGACCAGGTTGTTGCAAACCGAGGCGTCGCACTTGCCGTCATGGTTCGCGTCATAGGGGGAGAGCTTCATCTCGGCCATCGCCTTGGTCAGGCTTCCCGCCTGTCCCGGCGTCGCGTAGGGGTCATAGCCCGAGGTCGCCTGGCCTTGGAGCACATACGGCGGGACGATCTCGGTGGCGATGTCGCCACTGATCGGTCCGCTCCACGACTTCTGCAGCGCAGCCTTATCGATGATGTAGCT
>JAXDJY010000190.1:0-2592 GCA_034667445.1 Actinomycetota bacterium
TGGCGGGATAAGCCTTCAACCGCTGCCCGAGTTCGTACCAATATTTGTACGAGATGGTGGTGTACCCGCACCGCGTGTCCGGGGTGGCCAGCTTCTTGCCTGCATCCTTCGCCCGCTGCTGCTTCGCGGGCGTCGCCGGCACCGGGCAAGCGGGGTTGTCGTTGGCTCCTACGGTTGGCGCCCCTTTGAGGAGGTTTTCGAGAGTGCCGAGGTAGGTGGCCTGGTAGTCGATAGAGGTTGCCGGTAGTCCAGTGCGAAACACGTTGGTGTAGGTCTTCGCCCAGCCGTAGGCGGTGTTGGTGCCTGTCGCTGGGTCGTTCGCGTCGCCGTAGTTCATCACGAGGATGATGGGGCGCTCTCCGGCGGCGACCGCCACCTCGTTGATCGCGGCAAGCGAGGTGCGCGCAGACTGGTTGGCCCACTGCGGTTGCGCCCGCCAGTAGTCGAGGCCTTGCTTGAACATCCACCCCACCGAGGCGAGCACCAGCACCACGCCACCGATCGCAAGGATGCGCACGGAACCGCGGCGGTCGAGCAGCCAGCGGACCAGGAAGTAGGTGCCGAGGCCCACCAACACCACGGGCGCGGCGCTCGCGTTCATGAAGCGGTAGTAGGGCACCGGAGTCTTCGAAACCAAGAAGGTGAGGGCGCCGGCGAACGGAAGCATCCACCAGATCGCCGAGATCTCATGCTCGATGGCCGGCTTCCGTTCGCGCCTGCTCCATAGGATCACCCCGCCGACAGCGACCAGGATCAGTGGCCCGGCAACCAACGGGTGCATCGACGTCACCCAGTCGTCGAGCCGGGCCTTGAAGAACGCCTTCGTGTACGGCGGTGGCGCGGCCGCGTCCTTCAAGTTGCCCGCCACCCCCCAGATGCCGACGACCCACGTTGCGAGTCCGAGGATCATCCCGAAGCCGATCGACATCAGCATCGGCCCGTCGCGCTTCAGAGCTTCACCGAAATGGAAGCGGCTGGTAAGCACACGCCAGCCGAATACCGCCATGAGCGACAAGCCGAACAGCACACAGGTGGTCGGGTGTAGATATGCCGCGGTCAGCCCCAGCATGAATAGCGCGACGCGCGCGCCCCACGACTCCTGCGCCTGGGTGATGAACGCGAGCATCACGCACAGCACGAAGAGCATCGTGAGGTCGTCCATATAGCCGATGTAGGGCGTGGTGAGCAGCATCGTGACGCCGGCGAACATCGCGATGAGCACCAGGATCGGATCCTTGCGCGATCGGTAGCCGGCGGCGCCCAGCGCCATCCCCGCAAGGACCGGCACCAGCACCATGAGGAAACCACTGAACGAGTACTGATCGATCCCCGCCACCTGCTGCATCAGCGCGCCGGTGAGCGGAGTCGCGACCCGGTATCCACCCGAGAAGACGGAATCGGGACCCCACTCACGCGCGACGTCAGCCGGGTTCCCGCCGACGATGAGGTTCGAGCGCCAGGTGTACCAGGCCGGGTCGCGGGTCGGAGCGGAGATCGTCGGGTCCTTGATCAGCGACCAGCCGAGGACGACTGCCAGCAGTAGCCCGAAGCCAAGGATCACCCACCACTTGCTCAGTGGGCTCCGGGGTGCGTCGGGAACGTTCACGGTCGCCTCGTTCTGTGTCTCGGTTGCGGCCACGGTCCCTCCTGGTTCGTCGCTAGCGTCCGGCGGCCGGTGCCGGGGCGCATGGAAGCCCGCTCAAGATACGGGAAGGGAAGGCGGCTTGGTACACGGTGTCGGTCGAGGTGCCCGGCGGGATCGTGTAGTAGCTCCGCGCGGTCTGCGCCACGGTCAGCGAACCGACGTAGGAGGCGACCGCCTCCGGAGTCACGTGGAGCTGCGCGGCGACCGCCGTGTTGAACCACATCTCGGTTGGGCGGACGACCTCGAACAAACCCTTGTCGGTCGGGTCGAACTTGGAATCGAGGAGCGCGCGAACCCTGGTCGGGTCGATCGGAACCCCTCCCGACGCGGCGGCCGAGTACTGCGACCCGTGGTCGGCCGTGACCACCATCGCCCACTGACCCTTGCCGACCTGCTGGTTCAGGAACGCGACGAGCTGCTTGAGCGCCGCATCTTGGTAGGCGACCGAGTCCTCCATGTACGGGCTGTTGAGGCTCGTCTGGTGCTCGGTCGTGTCGATCGTCTTGTAGTTCAGGTACAGCAGGTCGGGCGTCGCGTCCTGACCGAACTTGTACCGCTTCATGACGGCTTCGATGACCGACGTCTCATACGGGGTCCGTGCCGGTGTGTCGAACCCTGAGCGGAGGTCGAGGATGCTCTTGTCTCGCCACTTGCCATCCCGCTTGCCGTCCTGGGTATCGAGCTCGGCGTTGTATCTCGAGATCCCGGGGAGCTGGTTCACCCACGCAGGGAACGTGTAGTACGGCGCCATCTGCGGGGTCAGGTTCCAGCTCACGGACTCGACGCCCCCGGTTGGACCGCTGTCGACCTGACGCATGACCGCGATGTCCTTGTCCCCTCCGTTGAACAGCGCGCCGTGGCTCATCATCAGGTCGTGCGCGGCGAGGGTCGCCACGGCGCCAACCACCGGCTTGTTGCCGTGGGCGATGTCGTAGAGATCGCCGAAG
>JAXDJY010000191.1:0-3830 GCA_034667445.1 Actinomycetota bacterium
GGGTCACCAGGACGAAGGCGACAGGGCCGGCAACCGGGGCGACCTCCGCAAGGTGCGCGGGGATCTCAGGGCCCGGATCGATGACGATCGACGGGCCCTGCCCGACGATCCATGTGTTCGTCCCGTCCAACGTGTACATGTCGGCGTTGGGTGCGAGCACTCGGATGACTCGGAGCATGCGGTCTGCGTCCCCTTAGTCGTCGTAGAACGTGGAACGGTGAAGGTACTCGAGCTCGTGGTCGTCCGGCTCGCGGGTTTCCAGACGGAGCGCCAGGAGCTCCGCGACGTCTGCGCAGGACGCCAACGCGACCAGCGTGACATAGGTCGGCCAATACAGCTTCCGCACCTGCGACTCCCATGCGGCAAGCAGCGAAACCGGCGCCTCCCACCACGCGGCGCTGATCTCCGTGCCGTCAGGGACGGGGACCACTTCGGCGGCAGCGGCCACCGCGACGTATCGCGCATCGAAGCGCACGGGCACATCCTCCGGCGCCACCCAGTGCGCGACCTCGGGCAGCATGTCCACGCCGGGCGGATCGGCGTCGATCAGATCCAAAGCATCCGCCGAGACCACGCCCGCGCCGGTGACGGCGATCCCCGCCTCCTCGAACAGCTCCCGCAGGGCACCTGCGCGGAAGACGTGCTCCTCGCTCCCGAACCATCGGGTGGCGAGCTCCGGGTCACCGCTGTCCAACGCACCTCCGGGGAAGACAACGTAGGAGGGAAGGAACCGGCTGGCGCCGCTCCGCTCGAGCACCAACACCTCCAGGCCGTGCGAACCGTCGCGGCCGACGATGACCGAGGCAGCGAAGCGCATCTGCTGCGACATGGCGGCGATTCTCCCAGGTCGTCGATCTCCCCCGTCCCCGATACTGCCCGGATGGACGCGCAACCGCGGGCGGCGATCACCGCCGCCATCCGGGCGACGGGACCGATCGGGTTCGACCGGTTCATGGAGCTCGCGCTGTACGAAGACGGAGGCTTCTACGTCGATCCGCCCATCGGGGTGGATGAGGGCCGGGCGTTCGCGACGAGCCCGCACGTTCATCCGGTATTCGGTCAGCTCTTGGCGGCCGGCATCTTGGAACTGTGGGACGGCCTCGGCCGGCCGGAACCGTTCGTGTTGACGGAAGTGGGGGCCGGCGACGGCACCCTGGCGGGGCGGCTGATCGAGGCGCTGGCGGAGATCCCCCTCACCTACGTCGCCGTCGAACGCAGCCCGGGTGCGCAGGACGCGCTCCGGCAGGTCTCGGGCGTGCGCCTTGCGGAGCAACCGTCCGGCGCTCACGTCGTCCTCGGGCACGAACTGTTGGACAACCTGCCCTTCCGCCGGGTCAGGATGACGACCGACGGACCGCGAGAGATCCGCGTCGGATTAGAGACCGAGCGCTTCGTCGAGGTCCTCGCGGATCTCGATCCCGGCCTCCTCACCCCCGCCCAGCGCTCCTTCGCCGAACCCGGCGACGAGACCGTCGTCCCCGTCGGAGCCTTCCGGTTCATCGACGAACTCGCGGCGGGGTCGCCGGCCGAGGGGATGTACGCGGTGCTGATCGACTACGGCGCGGAGGGGCACCCCGGGGGTCCGGTCCACGGCTACGCCGGCCATCGGCTCGTGGAAGACGTCCTGGCCGATCCCGGTTCCTCCGACATCACAGTTGGTGTCGACTTCTCTCTGTTGGCAGACCACGCGCGCGCAGCGGGCCTCATCGCCACACCGAGCCGCACCCAACGGCAGATCCTCACCGCCCTGGGATTCGAACGATGGACCCGCGAGGAACTCGCGCGCCAGACCACGTTCTTGGACGAACGCAAGGGGATCGAGGCCGTCCGCGCGTGGAGCGGGCGACAGAGCGCGTCCCTCCTGGTGGACCCAGCGGGCCTCGGACGGCTGCGATGGATGCTGCTGGCGACGCCCGGGCTCGCCATCCCCTCGTGGATGGCCGACGACTCCGTTTGACCCGACATCGCCTGACGGCCTAGCGTGCAGTGCATGACGCGAACCCGGATCCTCATCCTTCTGACTACCGTGGCGATCATCGGCGCGGCGTGCTCCCGAGCCGCCGCCCCCCGTACCGCAGGTCCCTCCCACTCGACCGAGGTTTCCAACGTCGACCCCGACGCTGCGAAAGGCGGCGGAACTGACGCCGAAGGCGACGGGGGTGAGAGCGCGTCGAACGACCCTGATCTCAACCACGCCTTCACAGCGCCGCGCTGGACCGGGAGCCTCACGGCGCTGCCTAGTCCCGGCTGGACCACCGAGAAGGTCTGGAACCGAGGCCACGACGATTGGGAGCCGGCCATCGCAGCGGACCCAAACAGTCCCTACGTCTACACGCTGACCACGCGATACGGAGGCGCCCAGGCCTGCGGCACGTGCCCGAAGATCGCCATCATCTTGCGCGTCTCAGACGACGGCGGCGTCAGCTGGGGACCGGACCAGTACCTGTGTTCCTGTGCAGGGGAGCACAACCAGTTCGATCCGATCATCGAAGTGGACGGCAACGGGGCCGTTCATGCGGCGTGGCTTAACGGGTTCAAGCCCGGAGTGACGTATTCCTCCTCCACAGACCACGGCCAAACGTGGTCGACGCCGGTGGACGCCGTCTCGTCGCATTGGTCGGACAAGCCCAATCTCGCTGTTTCGGCCGACGGCCAAGACGTGTACATCGCGTTCAATGGGTCAACCAGGGGCGACAGTCACATCGCGGTATCCCACGACGGCGGCGCGACGTTCACCGACTCGGTCGCCGTGGATTCGGGCCGCTACTACTTCGCCGGCGGCGCGTGGACTTCGGCCAACGGCGATCACGTCGTCTTCGCGCAAAGCGACAACAACCAGCACTACTCTGCCGGTGTCCATATCGACGCGATCGTGAGCGACGATGCAGGCGCAACCTGGTCGAAGGTCCGGGTCGCCAGCGGCCACGAACAGCCCGACTGCACATCGACCGGTTGTTACGACGGGTTCTACGGACCGATGCCGGCGCTCGCCGGGGATGCCGACGGGAACCTGGTCATGGCGTACTCGGTGAACAAGCGGGATCGCGCGCCCGAGCGGCTGAGGATAGAGACATCGAGCGATTTCGGCATGTCGTGGCATCATCGGGAGACGCTGTCCCCCAACCACGGATCGGCGAACGCGTTGTTCCCCGCCATGGCCGCGACCGGGCACGGCGACTTCCGCGTCTGGTGGATGGACACGCGAACCGGGCACTGGAACGTGTGGTACCGGGCCTCCACCGATGCTGGCTTGACGTGGTCGCACACGGTCCGTTTGTCCAACGCGTCCGGCGGCGCGCCGTACAAGGGTGCACGCGGATTCCGCGAGGCCTACGGCGACTACGGCGAGATGGACATCACGAATGCGGGAAAGACCGTCGCGATCTGGGGCGAGGGTCCGAGCTACTACGGGCCGGGAGGCTCGTGGTTCATCCGGCAGACGTGAGCCGGGTGAGCGTGGTAGCCCGCAGCTCCGCGCTCTGCGCCTGCACCAGATAGAACGTCGCCTCGCGCGAGAGACGCTGGGCAGGGTGCGAGAGCGACATGGCGCCGCCCCCACTCGCCGCCACGAGCGCATCCGTCGAACGCCGTGCGAGAGCCAGGCCAACGTCGCGCTGGACCACACCTTCAGCGATGGCGTCGGCCACGTCGGTTCTACTTGCCGCGGCTGCATAGAGTCGCCGGCCGGCGGCGTCGGTCGTCGCACGGATCCGCTCCAACTCGTCGGCGAGCGCGGCGGCGGCGGCCTCGGCAGCCGGATCGGAGCGCTCACCCAGGAGCCGGATGGCCCGCTCGGCGATACCCAGCGGCGCGGGGCCGGGGAACGCCGC
>JAXDJY010000192.1:0-3017 GCA_034667445.1 Actinomycetota bacterium
CCGCTTGGAGTTGACATGCCCATTCGTCCCACTGAACCGGTAGGTCACCTTGTCGAGACCGCTTCGTCCGGCCCGGAGGATCTTGACCTGCCCCTGCGGAAGGCTGCTGTCGTCCCTGGAAACCGTGTTGTAGCCGACGGAGACCATGGCGGTACGAGTGGTCTTGAACACACGGGTGACGACGATGGTGCTGCCGTCGGAGATCGGTGTCCCCAGCGACGGTGAGACCAGGTCGTTCGAGTCGAGCTTCACGTGGAGCCCGATCAAAGCCTCTCCGACCGTCAGACCAGTCGTGGTGACGTGCTTCGGCTTGCCCGGACCGACCCTGACCGTGATCTGCTTCGGCGTCTTGATCGATACGGAGAGCCCATGCCTGCTGATGAATGTGGACCGGCTCGTCGACAGCTGGGCTCCGGTGGAGACGCGTTCACCGATCTGCGCGAGCGCGGAGCTGACCGTCGTGGCCGTGGTCCAGTAGCGGTGCTTGTCTCCGTCGACCATGAGGGTCAGCTCTCGGCCGAACGAGACCGCGATGCGGGTCCCGTCACCGACCTTGGCGTTGAGCGACGGGGCGACGGCGTCATGCGGCCCGAGCGTGATGCCCTGGCCCTGAAGGACTGCGGCGACGGTGTCCCCAGATGTCTTGACCGTCTTGGCGTGTCCGTCGATGGCGACGGTGACTGACTTCTTGTTGTTCCCGGCGTAGGCGAGGGCGCCGACCGACACGGCCGCGACCAGGACTCCGGAAAGGACTGCGATGGCGATCTTCTTCGACACATTGCTCCAAGTGTTAGGGGCTTCCCGGCTTCACAGCGCGTGGTGCTTCCGCGATGAGGGGGGTCTCGCGGTGGGCTGTTATCCGGCCTACAGCTTTATGACCCTGCCAGACCCCTGCCCCATAAGGCAAAACCGTCTCAGGAAAGCCGCCTCACGAAGTGACTCATATCACGTTCGCCACACACACCACACGTGGACCGAGGAAGCGATGGGTCAGCCCCAGCCGCCCCCGAACGCAATGTCGGTGTTGTCGTGGATCGCCGTACATAGCTCCCGAAGCTCCTCACCGCGGACCTCCGCCATCGCCCGCACCGTCGTGGGGACCAGGTACGACGCGTTCGGCCGCCCCCGGTGTGGGGTCGGCGCCAGGAACGGCGCGTCAGTCTCCACCAGGACCCGGTCGCGCGGGACGATAGCGAGCGCGTCGCGCAGCTGCTGTGCGTTCTTGAACGTCACCGTTCCCGCGAACGAGAGAAAGGCTCCCCTGTCCAGGCACGCCCTGGCGAAGTCGGCGTCGCCGGAGAAGCAGTGCAGCACCGTTCGCGTCGGCCATCCTTCCGCGTCGAGCATCGCGAGCACGTCGTCGTGGGCGTCCCGGTCATGGATCACGAGGGTCTTGTCGAGCCGCTTGCTCATCTCGATGTGCGCGGAGAACGAAAGGTGCTGCGCATCCCGTCCCTCCGCACCGGTGCGGTAGTAGTCGAGGCCGGTCTCGCCGATCGCACGCACGCGCGGGCTGGACGCGGCCAGCCGCTCGATCTCGTCAAGGCCCGCATCCAGCCGGCCGAGCTGCGCTAGCTTCGGCGCCTCGTTCGGATGGATGGCGACGGCGGCGACGATCGCGGCGTACTCCTCGGCGGCCCGGACCGCCCAGGCGGCCCCGGGCAGGTCGCATCCGATCTGCACGATCCTCGGCACGCCGACCTTCGCGGCGAGCTCGATGGCCCGCGCCGGCTCGAGCCAGTCGAGCCCGTCCTCGATGTCGAGATGGCAATGGTTGTCGACCACCGGGACGGGGAGGGGCTCGGGAAGCGGAGGCCTCGACGTCTCACGCCGCTGGCCGAACTCGGCGTTGACCCGTGAGCGGGTGGGTCCGGTCACTCCGCGTCATCGCTTAGCCGGGGGAACAGAGAAGCTCCCTTCGTCAGTCTCGACCCTGGCGGAAGCTGGCCCCAGCGGGCGACGTCACCGACGCGCTGGTCCTCGATACGGCCCAGCGAGTGCGCACCGACCGCGTCCCAGAGCAGCGCGCTGGTCTTGGGCATCACGGGATTGTGGAGGACGGCGATCGCGCGCAGCGACTCCGCCGCCGTGTACAGGATCGTGGCCAGCCTTTGCCGGCCCTCTGGGGACTCGTCCTTCGCCACCTGCCATGGCTCCTGCTCGCTCACATAGATGTTGACATCGCCGACGAAGTTCGCCACCGCAGTGATCGCCTCGTGGATGGCCACCCTGTCGATAGCCGACTCGGCGGTCGCGACCGTAGCGGCCAACGCGCCACTCAGAGCGCTCTCCGCATCGCCGGCAGTACCCGGCTCGGGAAGCAAACCGTCGAAGTACCTGGCCACCATCGCCGTCACGCGAGAGGCGAGGTTGCCCAGCCCGTTCGCGAGCTCGCTCGTGTAGACCGCGCTCATGTGCTCCCACGAGAAGCTACCATCCGAGCCGAAGGCGATCGTCCTCATGAAGTAGTAGCGGTACGCATCCGAGCCGAAGTGGTCCGTGACCACCTCGGGGGCGATCGCGGTCGCGTTCGACTTGCTCATCTTCTGCCCACCGACGAGCAGCCACCCGTGAGCGAAGACCTGGCGCGGTACGTCGACGCCCGCTGCCATCAGCATGGCAGGCCAGATCACGGCATGGAAACGCAGAATGTCCTTACCCACAAGGTGAATATTGGCCGGCCAACGTCGCTCGAAGCTCTCCTTGTCGATACCGTACCCGACAGCCGTCGCGTAGTTGAGGAGTGCGTCGATCCACACGTAGAAGACCTGCGAGGCGTCCCACGGCACCGGCACGCCCCAGGCGAAGCTGGACCGGCTGATCGACAGGTCCTGCAGCCCTTGCCGGACGAACGAGATCACCTCGTTGCGGGCCGACTCCGGCTGCACGAACTCCGGGTGCCGCTCGTAGAGGTCGAGCAGCCGCTGCGTGTACTTCGACATGGCGAAGAAGTAGTTCGTCTCGCTGACGATCTCGAGGGGTGTGTGGTGGATAGGACAGACCTGGGTGCCTTCGTC
>JAXDJY010000193.1:0-2730 GCA_034667445.1 Actinomycetota bacterium
TCGGCCATCACCGAACGCATCGTGGACATGGTGGCGCCGATCGGCAAAGGGCAGCGCGGCATGGTCGTCTCGCCTCCGAAGGCCGGAAAGACCACCGTGCTCAAGCAGATCGCCAACGGGATCCTGAACTCGAGCCCCGACACGCACGTGATGGTGCTCCTGGTGGACGAGCGTCCTGAGGAAGTCACCGACTGGCAGCGCACGGTCGGGGCGGCCGAGGTCGTCTACTCGACGTTCGACAAGCCGGCCGACCAGCACATCCAGGTCACGGAACTGGTCTTGGAGCGGGCTCGAAGGCTCGCCGAGACCGGCAGGGACGTGGCGATCCTGCTCGACTCGGTCACCCGTCTCGCTCGTGCCTACAACCTCGCCGCTCCCGCAAGCGGGAAGATCCTTTCCGGTGGAGTGGATTCGACGGCGCTCTATCCGCCGAAGCGCTTCTTCGGAGCGGCGCGGAACATCGAGGAAGGCGGATCGCTCACGATCATCGCAAGCGCATTGGTCGAGACCGGGTCCCGGATGGACGAGGTCATCTTCGAAGAATTCAAGGGCACGGGGAATATGGAACTGCGTCTGGACCGTTCTTTGGCGGAGAAGCGGCTGTTCCCGGCGATCAACGTCGATGCTTCCGGAACCCGTAAGGAGGAGCTTCTGCTCCCGCCGGAAGAGTTGGTCTTGGTCATCAAGCTCCGCCGCGTGCTGCACGCACTGGAGCCGGGAGCGGCGCTCGAGCTCCTCACCGACAAGATCCGCGCAACCAAGTCCAACGAGCAATTCCTCAAGGAGATCTCGAAGGCGCCCTCCGGTAGCTAACGCGGCCGGGGCGGTACGCTCCAGGGAGTAACGACTAGGAGACAACGATGAAACAAGACACCCATCCGGACTACCAGCTCGCGAACGTCCATTGTTCGTGCGGGAACACGTTCCAGACCCGCAGCACCGTCAGCGACATCCGTGCTGAGATCTGCTCGAACTGCCATCCGTTCTATACCGGCAAGCAGAAGCTCATGGACACGGGCGGCCGCGTCGAGCGCTATCAGCGGCGCATCGCAAAGACACAGGCTGCGCAAGAAGCCGCGAAGCAGTAGTGGCGCAAGCCTCCGGCTCGCCCGCGCGAACCGATCACCTCTACGGGGGCCAGGCGGTTCCCGAAGGGGTGATGATGCGCGGCGCCGATCATTGGGCGGTAGCAGTCAGGCAGCCCACAGGCGCGATCTATGTCGAGTCTCACGCCATCGATTCGGTCACGAAACGACACCCCGTCCTGCGCAAGCCGTTCCTGCGGGGCATCATCGTGCTCGGTCAGTCGCTCGCCATCGGCGTCAAGGCACTGCTGGTCGCCTCGAACGAATCCACCGGATCGGAAGACAAGCTCTCCTCCAAGCAGATGGGCATCACGCTCGCCGTGGCCATGGCGTTGTTCGTCGGGATCTTCCTGGTTGGGCCTGCGGCGCTGTTCGGCTGGGTGCAGCACCGATACGGCGGCGCCGTGTGGACAAACGTGACCGAAGGGGTCTTCCGCGTGGTGCTGTTCGTGGGATACCTCTGGGCCATCGGCCGGACGAAAGAGGTCCATCGGGTGTTCGAGTACCACGGGGCCGAGCACAAGACCATCGCGGCGCATGAGCACGATGTTCCCCTCGAACCGGCCGAGATCAACCGATTCCCGAAGGAGCACGTCCGGTGCGGGACGAACTTCCTCATCATCGTGATGCTGGTCACCGTGGTCGTGTTCTCGTTGATCCCCACGCCGGGCATCGCGTGGCGATTGGCGTCCCGGGTCATCGCGGTGCCGGTGATCGCCGGGCTCTCCTACGAAGCACTCCGTCTTGGCGCCCGCTTCGAGCGTTCGGCGGTCATGCGGGCCCTCATGGCCCCCGGGATCTGGCTCCAGCACATCACCACGCAGGAACCGGCACCGGATCAGCTCGAGGTGGCCATCCGGTCGTTCCAGGAAGTGCTGGACCGGGAATCCCAGGGACGCGCGAAGGCTCTCTAGCGGTGAGTCGGCCTCCTCGGGTCGTTGACGAGGGCGGTTCGGGCCCGCACGATAGGTGACAGACTCGAAGGACAGTCATACCCACGTCGGAAGGAGCGCATAGATGCGTGCAAAGGCTTGGATGGTGCGGGCGGCCGCGGGAACCCTGATGCTGGGCGGTTTGGCGGTCCCCGCGCTGAGCTTCACCCACGCCGCTCTCGCAAGCACGGACGAATGTGCCGGCGGCGGTCCTGGTGTCTTTCAGGGCACCGGCGGCGATGATGTGATCGTCACGGGCGCCGGCGCCGACATGATCTGCTCCTACGGTGGGAACGACATCATCCGCTCGCGGGGTGGCGCCGACTTCGTGGACGCCGGTTGGGGGAACGACACGGTCAACGCCGGTGCAGGCAACGACATCGTGCACGCTTCCAATGGCAACGATTCGATCGATGCTGGCAAGGGTGCCGACACCCTGACGGGCGGCTCGGGGAACGACACGATCAACGCAGGGTCGGGCCCAGACTCCGTCAACGGTGGCTTCGGGTCCGATACCTTGGACGCCGGCTCCGACAACGCGGCGGACAGTCTCAATGGAGCCAATGGGGTCGACACCTGTACCGGCACAGGGGGGAACGACACCGTCACGAGCTGCTAGCTCGCTCCACGTACCGAACGTGATCGAACGGCGGGTCCGCGAAGGGCCCGCCGTTCGTGCGTTTTGCCGTAGGTCGTTGCATCGCCTGCTCTGC
>JAXDJY010000194.1:0-4023 GCA_034667445.1 Actinomycetota bacterium
ACTCGGTTCGGGTCGAGACCAAAAGCAAGGACGAGGTCGGACGTCTGGCACAGGCTTTCAATCAGATGAGCTCGGAGCTCGAACACCTCGAGCAGTCCCGCCGTGACCTCGTTGCGAACGTCTCACATGAGCTCAAGACGCCGATCACCGCTATCAGGGCGCATCTCGAGAACCTCCTGGACGGCGTCGAGCAGGCAGATCCGGAGACGCTTCAGGTGATGCTCGCGCAATCCGAGCGGCTCGGACGGCTCGTCGAACAACTCTTGGATCTATCGAAGCTCGAATCGGGCGAAGTTCCCCTGCACACCGAGGAGATCCCGCTTCCGTCGTTGGTCGCCCAGGTCATCTCGGAGATCGAGGTGGCTCGCGCGGACCGACGGGTGGCCGTCGGGGCCGAGATCGCAGAGGATCTCCCGGCCGTCACCGCGGACCGGGAGCGGATGCACCAGGTGTTGTTCAACCTGGTGGACAATGCGATCCGCTTCACGCCGGACGGGGGAGCGGTCACCATCTCTGCGGACCGGCACAATGGGTCCGTGGAGATCCATGTGTCAGACACCGGCGCCGGTATCGCTCCGGAGCACCTGCCCCGCTTGTTCGAACGGTTCTATCGCGTGGACACTGCGCGGTCCCGCGAGGACGGCGGGACGGGGATCGGTCTGGCGATCGCTCGGTCGGTGGTCGAGGCGCACGGTGGACACATCGAAGCGGAGAGCGAACTCGGACGCGGCAGTATCTTCACGTTCGATCTACCGGTCGCGCCCGCGGGCCCGGCGGCCAGGAACAGGAGGGACCTTTGAAATCCAACACGACCACCGTCACGGTGGCGGCCCAGGAGCGCTACGCGTTCGTGGATCTGACCGATGACCTGAAACGGGCGATCAAAGACTCCGGCGTGACCGAGGGCGCTGCCATCGCGTTCTGCGGCCACACCACCTGCGCGCTCCTCATCAACGAATGGGAGGACGGCGCGCAGGCCGACTTCCGCCGTCAGCTCTCCGGACTCGTACCCGACGATGGCGTCTACTACCAGCACGACGATTTCGACGTCCGCACGCAGAACCTGAACCCCGACGAACGGCAGAACGGCCACGCACACGTGAAGGCGATGCTCCTGTCGGCGACGAGCCACGCGATCCCGGTGATCGACGGCGAGCCGGGCTTCGGCACGTGGCAGCGATTGATCTTCTTCGAGATGGACGAACCGAAGGACCGGACGATCACGTTCCACGTGTTCGGCGGCTGAACCCCTTCCCACCTCCGGGCTTTGACCGGACCCCTCCTACACTGGATATGTGATGACCGAACGCAGGAAGACCCGCCAGATCCAACTGGGCTCGGTCGCCGTCGGCGGGGACGCGCCCGTCTCCATCCAGTCGATGACCACGACGAAGACCGCCGACATCAACGCGACACTTCAGCAGATCGCGTCCTTGGTCGCGGCAGGCGTGGACATCGTCCGCGTAGCGGTGCCGCACTGGGAGGATGCAGAGGCGCTCGTCGCCATCGCCGCGAAGTCGACGGTCCCTGTCGTGGCAGACATCCATTTCCAGTGGAAGTACGCGATGGCTGCGCTGGAGGCAGGGATCCAGGGCCTGCGGCTCAACCCCGGGAACATCAGATACGACGACAAGGTCCGCCTGATCGCGCGGGAGGCGAAATCGAGGGGCGTCCCCATCCGGATCGGGGTCAACGCCGGCTCTTTGGAGAAGAACCTGCTGGAGAAATACGGCGCGCCGACCGCCGAGGCGTTGGTCGAATCGGCGCTCTACGAGGCGAGGATCCTGGAAGACGAGGACTTCTTCGACATCAAGATCAGCGTGAAGCACTCGAACCCATCCGTGATGATCGATGCCTACCGACAACTCAGCGAACGCTGCGACTATCCGCTCCACCTCGGTGTCACGGAGGCCGGGCCGATGCCGCTGGGGGGTGTGAAGAGCGCCGTTGGGATCGGGGCACTCCTCGCAGAAGGCATTGGGGACACGATCCGCGTCTCCCTCACCGACGATCCCGTCGAAGAGGTGAAGGTCGGCAACGCCATCCTGCAGTCGCTGGGTCTGCGCAAGCGGGGGCTCGACCTCGTGGCGTGTCCCTCGTGCGGCCGCGCCGAGGTGAACGTCCTGGAGCTGACGAAGAAGGTGCAGGGCGCGATCGAGGCAGAGAAGTTCACCGTGCCGATGCGCGTGGCCGTCATGGGGTGTGTCGTGAACGGCCCCGGGGAGGCGCGCGAAGCCGACGTCGGCATCGCGAGCGGCAACGGTCTCGGATTCATCATTTTGCAGGGTGATGTCGTCGCGAAGGTTCCGGAGGATGAGCTCGTCGCGGCGCTCTTGACCGAAGCACGCAAGGTCGCAGCCGAGAAGGTCGCCGCGGGCGAGACCGGCAGCTGAGCCAGGGCCGGGATAGGCCGTTCGCAGGTGGCGTCGGAACGGCACCCTGTGGGAGCATCCGGCGATGCCTCGCGCTCCGAGCACTCGAGCGTTCACCGTTCTTGCCGCAGCCGTGCTCACGGCGGCGATCGCCCAACCTTCGGGTGCTGCCGGCGCCGCTCGCGCGGTGCCCGGCACGACCTGCACGGTGTTTCCCGCCAACAACGTCTGGCACATGGACATCTCGAAGCTTCCGGTCAACACGAAGAGCGCGACGTGGCTCGCATCGGCCGGTGCCTCCACCACCCATCTGCATCCGGACTTCGGCCCGCCCAAGGACTACGGCATCCCGTGGGACGTCGTGACGAACGCCCACCCGCTGATCCCGGTGAGGTTCCTCTACGCCGACGAGTCCGACCCCGGTCCGTACCCGTTCGGATCCGACATCCAGGTCGAAGCCAGTTCCGATCATCACGCGAACATGATCAACAAAGACACGTGCACGCTGTACGAGCTCTACGACGCGCGCTTGAAGGGTAAGCGCGCCTCGGCCGGCAGCGGCGCGATCTTCAACCTGAGCTCCAACGGCCTGCGGCCCGCGGGCTGGACGAGCGCCGACGCCGCCGGCCTGCCGATATTCCCGGGCCTGGTCCGCTACGACGAGGTGAAAGCAGGGTTGATCGATCACGCCATCCGCTTCACGGTTGCCTGTACTCAGAAGAGCTACCTGTGGCCGGCCCGCCACCAGGCCGGACAACTCAACGCGAACTGCCCGCCGATGGGTGCCCGCTTCCGCCTCCGCGCGGGCTTCGACATCAGTGGCTACTCGCCCGATGCGCAGGTCATCCTGCGCGCGATGCAGCACTACGGGATCATCCTCGCCGACAACGGCTCCAACTTCTTCTTCCAGGGCGACGTTAACCCGAACTGGCAGAACAGCCTCATGACGGAACTGAAATCCGTCCCCGCCGGCTCGTTCGTCGCCGTTGATGAGAGCGGGTGCCAGGTCTCAGCGAACTCGGCCTCCTTCGCATACGGCCCGTCCTGTCCAGCTCCCTGAGCTCGGCTCCAGCATCCGCAGGGAAGGTGTGGTTCGATACCGTCGTCGGTTGTAAACGAGCACGGCGTGCTCAGGATGATGGAGGGGTTCATGAAGCGGAATCGTTCGTTGGGGATCGGGCTCTCGCTCGCGTTGGGGGTCGCGTTCGCGCTGGCGACCCAGGGCGTGTCGTTCGCTGCGGCCGGAGACCCGGATCCCGGGTTCGGCACCGGGGGAGCCGCCTCGGTAGCCGTGACGAGCCTCAATGACACAGGCAACGTCGTCAGACGGTCTGACGGCAGTTTGGTGACCATAGCCTCCGGCGGCACCGATGTGTCCTTCGCCGGGGTATCGAAAACGGGCGATCCGTTGACCGTCCATTCGGTGACCGTCCCCGGCGCCTCCCAGGTGAACATCGTCGACGCCGAACTCGCACCGAACGACGAGGTGGTGGGCGCTGGATACGCGTCCATGAACTCGGGCCCTGAGCCTTTCGTCGTTGTTCGCTTCAAGAAGAACGGGTTGCCCGACGATTCCTTCTCGAACGACGGCGTCGCGGTCATCAAGTTCCCTCATCACGATTCCTCCGCCTACGGCGTCGCCGTCCTCCCG
>JAXDJY010000195.1:0-2979 GCA_034667445.1 Actinomycetota bacterium
CCTCGCTCACCGTTGTTGCAACCGATCGGATCTCGAGGGCTCGGAACCAGGTCGAGAACGCGACCCATCGTCCTGGGTCCAATCGTTCGCCGTAGACCACCGAGAGGTGAAAGATCCACTCATCAACAGGGATCCCATCCGACTCTGTCGTCGGCAAGCCGGCCCCGATGCTGCGGAGCTCCTTCAGTGCCGCCGCCAAGCCCGGTGTTGAGGAGATGTGGACAAGGCCCACGCGGGGGTCCTGAAACACCGTCAGGCCTTGAATCGCGACCTCAAACGGCGAAGTACGGCTGGCCCACGTTGCCAGCGCGGGGTAGACCGGATCGGTCACCACCGTGCCGAACCCTTTGAGCGAGAGATGCACCCCCGGGAACGACGCATCATCGTTCGCCAGTTCTGCCTTGGAGAGACGCTGGATACGAATGAATTCCTCTGCCACGTCGCCCGCAGGTCGCAGGGCCAGGTAGCTCGAACCAGCGGCTGCAGTCAGCCGGCGCGGATCCGTGATGATCGGACCTTGCGGCAAGAGTGGCCTACGCGAAGAGCCGCTCGGCTATGAGGACCGCGGTGAGCGCCGCACCTTGACGGAGGTTGTCGGCGCAGCTGAACAGCGCGAGCGCGTTCGGGTCGTGCTGAACCTGCCGGATCCTGCCAACCAGCGCGTGATCTCCTCCGGCCGACTCAAGCGGCGACGGGTAGATGCCGTTCTCCGGGTCGTCCCGAAGGATGACGCCGGGGGCGTGGCCGAGGATCTCACGTGCCTCCTCCGGGGTGATCGCCCGCGAGAACTCGGCCACCATGGAGACCGCGTGTCCGACAGGGACGGGCACCCGGACACTCGTGGCAACCACGGGCAGGTCGGGCAGCCCCAGGATCTTGCGCGGCTCGGCCATCATCTTGATCTCTTCGCCCGTGTACCCATCCGCTTCGAACTCACCGACCTTCGCGAGGACGTTGTAGGCGATCGTCTTGCCGAACACCGGCCCCGACGGGAGCGCACCCGGCTCGGGGTGGGTGAGTTCGTCCTCGTGGCCGTGCAGCTTCTCGATCTGTTCGGTCAGCTCGCTGACGCCGCGATGTCCGGCCCCACTCACCGATTGATAACTGCTCATGCTGAGACCGGTGAGGCCGGCGGCCCGATGGAGCGGACCCAGCGGTAGCACGGCGGTGATCGTGGTGCAGTTGGGAACGGCGATGATCTTCCGATCGCCGTCCAACGCTTCGGCGTTCACGTCGGGGACAACCAGCGGCACCGCGGGGTCCATACGGAACGCGCTCGAGTTGTCGATGCACGTGGTCCCGTTGGCCGCAGCCTCGGGGATGAACGCGCGGCTCACGGTCGCCCCCGCGGAGACGAGCGCGACGTCGGTGCCACGCAGTGCATCCACGGAAAGCTCGACGATGGAGTGCTCACGGCCGCGGAAGGTGACGGTGCCGCCGGCACTCCGGGCAGAGGCGAGCGGAAGGAACGCGTCGACCGGGAACCCGCGCTCCTCGAGGATGCGCGTCATCTCGCGCCCAACCGCTCCGGTAGCTCCAACGACGGCAACCTTCATGCCGTCAACCCTACCAACGGCCCCGGCGAGATCGGGAAGCTACGAGGCTTCCATGTCCAAGCCGAACGTGGCGTGCACGGTTCGCAGCGCCCGTTCGCCGTCCTCGCGGCGGATCACGCAGCTGATCCGGATCGGCGAGGTGGAGATCATCTCGATGTTGATCCCCCCGGCGGCCAGACAGTCGAACATATCCGCCGCGACGCCGGGATGAGACTTCATCCCGGCTCCGACTAGCGACACCTTCGCGATGTCGTCGTCGATGGAGTAGCGGGGGGCGCCGATCTCCTTGGTCACGCGGTCGAGGAGCGCGCCGAGCCGGGCGATGTCCGCCCGCGGTGCCGTGAACGAGAGATCGGTAGCGCCGTCGTGGGACACGTTCTGCACGATCATGTCGACGTTGATGGCTTCGTCCGCCAACGCGCGGAACACGGCCGCAGCCACACCGGGCCGGTCGGGGACACGGTCGAGGGTGATCTTCGCCTCCTCGACATCCAGGGCCGCACCGCTGATCAATACGCCTTCCATCTGCTCCTCACTCATCTCCTGGACCCACGTACCGGCCGAGTCTTCGAACGTCGAACGGACGTGCAGTTTCACACCGTGACGGCGAGCGTACTCCACGCTCCGAGACTGCAGGATCCTGGCGCCGGCCGCCGCGAGTTCCAGCATGTCGTCGTAGCTGATGAGGTTGACCTTGCGCGCCTCGTCGACGACGCGCGGGTCGGCGGTGAACACACCTTCCACGTCCGTATAGATCTCACACACGTCGGCTCCGATGGCCCCGGCCATCGCCACGGCGGTGAGGTCCGAGCCCCCACGTCCGAGCGTGGTGATCTCATATTGGTCCGAGAGCCCCTGGAAGCCGGCGAGCACAACGACGTTCCCGTCCTGGAGGGCTTCGATGACGCGCTTGGGCCGGATCTCGGTGATCTTCGCGGCTCCGTGCTGGGTATCGGTGATGATGCCCGCCTGGCTGCCGGTATAGCTTGCGGCCTTGCACCCACGGGCGTTGATCGCGATCCCCAACAGCGACATCGCGATACGCTCACCGGCCGTCAAGAGCATGTCGAGTTCGCGCGGATCGGGGACGGGCGCGATCTGGTTCGCCATCGCCAGGAGTTCGTCGGTGGTGTCCCCCATGGCGCTGACCACGACGACGACGTCGTTGCCCTCCTCGCGTGCGCGGACCACACGGTCCGCTACGGCCCGGATCCGCTCAACGGTTCCGACCGATGTTCCGCCGTATTTCTGCACGATGATGGGCACGCGTTCGAACTCCTCGCCGGCAACTCAGGCGGAGTCTAGCGGCATGCGCGACGGCCCCGGTGTCAGGAGCGCGTGATCGACGCGTCGTCCGCGTAGAAACAGACGCCGGTGGGCGAGTTCGACGTGTAGGCAGAGAAGTCGATGTTGTCCCCCGCGT
>JAXDJY010000196.1:0-4970 GCA_034667445.1 Actinomycetota bacterium
TCTGAATGACGCCCAGCGCGAGCTGTTCACGCACATGCAAGGGCTCATGTCGCTCCTTGAGGGACACGCCTCGTTCGTGATGAACGACGTGGCGCGGGCCAACGTGCCCGATGTCGACCGGATGCGCCGGGCCCTGCAGACTCGCCGACGCACCGGTGGGGTCGAGAAGACGTTCCAACGCATGATCGGCTTCGATCAGAAGATCGCGCAGTACGACGCCGGCGAGCGGTTCGTCCGACAGGTCTGGGAACGGGCGGGGATGGACGGCTTGAACCTGGTGTGGCGAAGCGCCGAGGACCTGCCTTCACTCGACGATATCCGCCAGCCCGAAGGGTGGCTCGCGAGGGTCGCGGGGCTGTAGATGACCGCGGGCGGCGGGCTCCCAAGGCCGCCCGCGCTCGCCCGCGTTCTCGAACGCGCTACCGCAACGGTTCGCGCGCACGAGATGCTCCTGCCCGGTCAAACCGTGCTGGCATGCGTTTCCGGCGGGCCGGACTCCGTCTGTCTCCTCGAGAGCCTTGTCCGTCTCCGGCGGTTGTTCAAGGTTTCGGTCGAGGTCTTCCATCTGGATCATCGATTGCGTGCAGACTCCCAGGAGGACGCAGCGTACGTGCAACGACTCGCGGGCCGTCATGAACTTCCCTTCCACGTTCGCGTGGCGGACGGGTCTCCGGGTCGCGGGGAGTCGGTTGAAGCATGGGCCCGGACGCAGCGCATGGTGGCCTCCGGAGCGGTTGCGCACGAGATCGGCGCCGAACGGATCGCCGAGGGTCACACGCAAGACGATCAAGCGGAGACGCTTCTCATCGCCATGGTGCGGGGCGGCGGACTCGAGGCGCTCACCGGCATCGCCCCGGTGCTGGGCCGGGAGATCCAACCGCTCCTCGACGTGTCCCGGAAGGAGGTGGAGACCGCGTGCCGCTCACTTCGACTGCGGCCTCGACGGGACCCGACCAACGCCGACACCGGCCTGTTGCGGAACGCCATCCGGCTGGTGGGCCTCCCCGCGCTGGAAGCTGCCACGGGCCGGGACCTGCGGACCACGTTCGCCCGGACGGCCGATCACCTCCGTGCCGACGAACGGGAACTCTCATCGCAAGCCCTCCTGGCGGCCGGGTCCGCGATGGAGGACATCGACGGCGGATGTTCCATCCTGGTCGATCAGGTGATCGTGCTCCCCGAGGCGATCGCCACGCGCGTGATTCGGCTGGCGCTCTACCGGGTCGGGGCACTCCCCTCGCGCGCCGACATCGAGGCGGTGTTGGATCTCGCCCGCGGAAGGCCCGGTCGCCGGCGGGACCTCGCTGCCTCGGCCACCGCGCGCCGGACAACCACCGCCGTCGAACTGTTCCCCGGCGGCCGGTAACCCCGAGCCGCCCCGGCCTTCCGGACGCTGCGCCGCCCCCTACACTGTGGCCTCTCATGGATGCCTACGACGCAGACATCGAACGGGTCCTGGTTAGCGCCGAGGAGATCCAGGCCAAGCTGGCCCAGATGGGCGAACAGATCACGAAGGATTACGCGGGCAAGCCGCTCCTGCTGATCGGCGTACTGAAGGGGGCCTTCGTGGTGATGGCCGATCTCGCCCGTCACATCGGCCTGCCACTGGAGTTCGACTTCATGGCGGTGTCCTCCTACGGTGCGGCCACGAAGACCTCCGGTGTGGTGCGCATCCTCAAAGACCTCGACCACGACCTCGAGGGCAGGGACGTCCTCATCGTGGAGGACATCATCGACTCGGGGCTCACCCTGAAGTACCTGCTGAAGAGCCTGGCCGGACGAAAGCCGGCATCCCTCGAGGTGGCGGCGCTGCTCCGCAAGCAAGGCATCCAACAGGTCGAACTCGACCTCCGCTATGTCGGGTTCGAGATCCCCAACGAATTCGTTGTGGGGTACGGGCTCGATTTCGCGGAGCGCTATCGGAATCTCCCGTTCGTCGGGACCCTGAAGCCCGAGGCGTACGAGGATCGGTGAGGCGGACGCGCCGCCGCGCGCGGTGGATCGCAGCCGTCGGGGTGGCGCTCTCCGCGCTCGCCGCATGCGGCACCAGCGTCGGGCCGGCGGGTCCGGATTCCGGGATCGTCGGCACCATCACCGTCGGCCCGCAGTGTCCGGTCGTCCAGGTGGAGTCGCCGTGTCCGGACACCCCCTTCGACGGGAAGGTGCAGATCTCTCTCCTCGGCAAGGGTGTTATCGCGGAGGAGACGGTCGATGCGACGGGCTCGTATCGGGTGCCGTTGGATCCCGGCACGTATACGATCCAACCGGTCCCGGTCGGCACGGGAGGGTTCCCGGCCACGGCGCCCAAGACCGTCGTCGTCCGAACGGGGGCGTTCACGCGGGCCGACATCACGGTCGACTCCGGGATCCGCTGAGGGGTATTCCCTGTCGGCGGCCGGTGCTACCATCGCGAACGGGCTGGGCGGCGGGATGCGCCGACGGCCCTGACCCATCTTCGCGTCACATCCCACACGCAGGAGAACGCCGCTGAGCACCCCTGAACCTCCCTATAAACGGATCGCGAAGATCCCGACGGTATGGATCTTCGCGGCCCTCGTCGTCCTGGTTCTCGTCCTCTCCTTCATCAGCCGACCCTCGACGGGGAAGGCGATCACGATGGCGGACTTCCAGAACGCGCTGCAGAACGGCCAGATCAAGTCGGCGACGTTCTTCGAGGGCGATCAGGTGATCCGGGGCGAATTCGAGGCCGGAGAGAAGTACGTCGTCCCCTACGCGGTGGACAACGAGCACGATCTCACGGTGCAGATGCAGGATGCCGGGATCTTCCCCGACGCGGATAAGCAGAATCCGAACCAACTCGTCGGGCTCCTCTACTACATCCTACCGATCGTCCTCATCGGTGGTCTCGTCCTGTTCATGCTCAACCGGACCCAGGGTGGCGGCGGGCGCGTCATGCAGTTCAGCCGGAGTAAGCATCGGTTGGTCAACAAGGATCAGCCGAAGACCACGTTCGACGATGTCGCCGGCGTCGACGAGGCCATCGAAGAGCTGGAAGAGATCAAAGACTTCCTGCGCGAACCGGCCAAGTTCCAGGCCATGGGCGCGAAGATACCTCGCGGCGTGCTCCTCTTCGGTCCGCCTGGGACGGGGAAGACGCTCCTCGCCCGCGCGGTAGCCGGGGAGGCCGGCGTCCCCTTCTTCACCATCAGCGGGTCGGATTTCGTCGAGATGTTCGTGGGTGTCGGTGCTGCACGGGTGCGTGATCTCTTCGAACAGGCGAAGGCGTCGGCGCCCGCCATCGTGTTCATCGATGAGATCGACGCCGTCGGACGCCACCGGGGCGCGGGGCTCGGCGGCGGTCACGACGAACGCGAACAGACGCTGAACCAACTGCTCGTGGAGATGGACGGGTTCGATCAGCGCTCAACGGTGATCCTCATGGCGGCGACCAACCGCCCGGACATCCTCGACCCGGCGCTCCTTCGCCCCGGAAGGTTCGATCGCCAGATCGTGGTCGACCGTCCGGACCTCGAAGGCCGCAAGGCCATCCTCCGAGTGCACGCGAGGGGCAAGCCCCTGGATCAGTCCGTCGATCTCGCGGTCCTCGCCCGGCGGACCCCCGGGTTCACGGGCGCCGATCTGGCGAACGTCATCAACGAGTCCGCGCTGCTGGCCGCGCGCCGGTCCAAGCACGCCATCTCGATGCAGGAGGTCGAGGAGGCGGTGGACCGCGTCATGGCCGGTCCGGAGCGCAAGACGAAGATCATCGACGAGAAGGAGCGTCGGCTGATCGCCTACCACGAGGGAGGGCATGCCATGGTCGCCCACGTCCTGCCCAACACCGACGAGGTCCACAAGATCACGGTGATCCCGCGCGGACGCGCGCTCGGCTACACGCTCACCCTGCCCGAGCAGGACAAGTTCCTCATGACACGCGAAGAGCTCCGCGACGAACTTGCGATGCTCATGGGCGGCCGGGTTGCCGAGGAGATCATCGCCGGTGATATCACCACCGGGGCGGGCAACGACATCGAGCGCGCCACGAAGGGTGCCCGTCAGATGGTGACCGAGTACGGCATGTCGGATTCCATCGGGCCAAGGACGCTCGGCCAGAAGCAGGGTGAGGTGTTCCTCGGGCGCGATTGGGGTTCGACCCCCGACTACTCGGAGGCCGTGGCGTTCGAGATCGACACCGAGGTGCGTCACCTGATCGACGAGGCTCACGACGTCGCGCTTGACATCTTGAACCAGCACCGAGCGAAGCTCGATAAGCTCGCGGCTCTGCTGGTACAGAAGGAGACGCTGGACCGCGCCGAGGTCGCCGCGTTCTTCGCCGATGTGGAGAAGCGAGCGCCACGCGAACCGGAGATCCGCGGCGCAGGCTTGGCCGTCTCACGCCAGGCCCGGCGCAGGGAACCGCCCCCGCCGGGCTACCGCACGTAGCCGGTAGCATCCCTGCCATGGCATTCAACGACGAGAAGATCGAACAGGGCGTCCGGCTCATCCTTGAAGGGATCGGTGAAGACCCGGCACGCGGCGGACTCAAGGACACGCCGGGGCGGGTGGCACGGATGTATCGCGAGATCTGCGGTGGCATCGGCGTGGACCCCGAGCCGCTCGTCACGGTGGTGGAGGGTGCCAACTTCGACGAGATGATCATGGTGCGCGACATCCCGTTGAGCTCGCTCTGCGAGCACCACATGATCCCGTTCAACGGCCGTGCCCACGTCGCCTATATCCCGAACAAATCGCACCAGATCACCGGCTTGTCGAAGATCGCCCGGGTGGTCGACACGTTGTCGAAGCGTTTGCAGGTACAGGAACGGCTCACCACCCAGATCGCCGACGCGATCGTCGACGTCCTGCAGCCCCGCGGGGCCTTCGTGATGATCGAAGCCGAGCACCTGTGCATGTCGATGCGCGGGGTCCGCAAACCGGGAACCCTCACCCTGACCTCGGCTGTGCGTGGGCTGTTCAAGGACAGTGCCGCGACCCGGGCCGAGGTCATG
>JAXDJY010000197.1:0-2940 GCA_034667445.1 Actinomycetota bacterium
CCGCGTCGCGCTTCCTCGTTCGGGAGGAGGAGGCCGATCTCGCCAAGGGTCTTGCCGGGAAGGACCTTCGCCTTAGCGAGGATCGCGGCTTCGTTCGCCGTTCGATAGTCGAAGTCTTCCACGAGCCGCATCCTGGACGACGTTGCTGCAGAGGGCAAACCACGCTATCCGACGACCCCGCAGATGTACACTATGGCTATGTCAAAGACGCTACCTACGGGGATTGAGGTTGGGATCAAGGAACTACGGGCGGACCTAAGCGCGTGGCTCGATCGTGTTCGTGAGGGATCACACGTCATCGTTACCGATCGCGGCAAGCCGGTTGCACGGCTCGAGCCGTACGGCACTCCGACAGGCTTGGAGAAACTGATCGCGGAGGGCCGCGTTCGTCTGCCCACGAGCCCGAAGCGGTCGGCCGGCACTGAGAACCCGGTCCCAGTTAAGGGAAACGTGTCGGATCTGGTGGCAGAGCAGCGACGGTGATCGCGCACTTCGATACGTCGGCCTTGCTCAAACTCGTCTTCCGCGAAGAGGGTCAACCCGTGGCTGCCCAGCTGTGGGAGGACGCGGATGTCGTGGCGATGAGCCAGCTGGGGTACGCGGAGGCTCGAGCAGCGGTCGCAGCCGCCGTCCGAGACGGACGGCTGGCACGCGGCAGGTTGCCGGGCGCCATCGGTCAGCTGGAACGTCGATGGGACGAGATCGCAGCGCTTGATCTGACGGCTGCGATGGCTCGGCTTGCGGGGGAACTCGCGGATCAACATCGATTGCGCGGCGCAGACGCCGTTCACCTGGCGGCGGCGCTTTCGGCGGAGTGGGACGACCTCGTCTTCGTCACGTGGGATCACCGGCTGGCAGAGGGCGCCCAAGCCGCCGGTCTCGTCGTGGCTCCTTCTCCTTAACCTCTACTGGTCAAGCAGCTTTACGACTCAAACGTCATAGTAGAGCTGGAACTCGTGCGGGTGTGGTCGTAACGCCACAGCGTCGTGTTCCTCCAACCGCTTGTAGTCGATCCACGTGTCGATGACGTCCTGCGTGAACACGCCACCCTCCAGAAGCCACATGTGGTCCTTCTCGAGTTCGTTCAAGACTTCCTCGAGCGAACCGGGGACCTGCTTGACGCTCGCCTGCTCCTCGGGCGGGAGGTCGTAGAGGTCCTTGTCCACCGGCTCGGGCGGCTCGATCTTGTTCTTGATCCCGTCGATCCCGGCCTGGAGCATCGCGGCGAACGCCAAGTACGGGTTACACGAAGGGTCGGGCGTGCGGAACTCCAGGCGCTTGGACGCCGGGGTCTTGCTGCCGATCGGGATGCGCACGGCGGCGCTCCGGTTCCGCTGGCTGTAGACGAGCTTGATCGGCGCCTCGTATCCCGGCACCAGCCGGCGGTAGGAGTTCGTCGTTGGGTTGGTGAACGCGAGGAGCGCCGGCACGTGCTTCAACAGTCCGCCGATATACCAGCGGGCCATGTCGCTGATGCCGCCGTAGCCGACCTCGTCCCAGAAGAGGTTCTCGCCCGCAGTCCACAGGCTCTGGTGGCAGTGCATCCCGCTGCCGTTGTCCATGAACAACGGCTTCGGCATGAACGTCACGGTCTTGCCGGCCTGATACGCGGTGTTCTTGACCACGTACTTGTACTTCATGACGTTGTCGGCCGTGGTGAGCAGCGTGTCGTAACGCATGTCGATCTCGGCCTGGCCGGCGGTCCCCACCTCGTGGTGGTGAACCTCGATGGTCAGCCCGACCTTCTCAAGGTTCAGCACCATGTCCGTGCGGAGGTCCTGATACTTGTCCGTCGGTGGCAGGGCGAAGTAGCCGCCTTTGTAGCGAGGCTTGTAGCCGAGGTTCCCACCGGCCTCCTCGGCGCCGGTGGCCCAGGCGCCGGCGATCGAGTCGATGTGGAAGTACCCCTCGAACTGGTTCTGGTCGTAGCGGATCGAGTCGAAGATGTAGAACTCGGCCTCCGGCCCCCAGAACGAGTGCTCGGCGATGCCGGTGGTCTTCAGGTAGGCCTCGGCCTTCTTCGCGATGTTCCGGGGGTCGCGGCTGTAGTCCTCGCCGGTGATCGGATCCTTCACGAAGCACGTGATGTTCAAGGTCGGGTGCTTGGTGAAGGGGTCCATGTAGGCCGTGTTGGGGTCCAGGGCAAGGAGCATGTCCGATTCCTGGATCTCCTGGAACCCGCGGACGGAGGAGCCGTCGAACGGCTGGCCCTCGTCGAACTTCTGCTCGGTGAGCTCGTGGATGGGGAGGCTGAGGTGCTGGACCGCGCCGGGCAGGTCGGTGAAACGAAGATCCACCATGACCGCGCCCTCTTCCTTAGCCATGGCGATGACGTCTTTCGGTGTGGCCACGAGGCTTCCCCTTTCGCTCGAACTCCGGCTTGCGCCAAGCCTAGGGGTGGGCGGGGACGTCGGCGTTACCGCGACGTTAACTCTCCGTTACGCGCGGAACCCCCCGGGTTACCGGGGGGCCGAGGGGGTCGGTTTCCGCGTGGAAACTGGACGGGCCTGTCCAGGTCTATGGGTTGTGTCTCCGGCCGGTACCGGGGGCGTCCCCTATGCTCCGACGTGCGGAGGGAACGAGCACCGGTACCGGCCGGAACGTCCAGCTCAGGAGCGCGAGACCGAGGGGGATGAGTCCCGGGAGGGGGACTAGCGTCGCGGTCCTGAGCAGGTCCTTCATGTCACTGTTGTCGGCAATGCGTACGTCTCTGGCGTAGGCCCCGGAAGAGTCATCTTCTGTGGCTCGCGCTTGCTAAGCCTTCGGACCCGGGACCTTCGGACTCCGCCCTTTGGCGCCCGCCTACAGGTTGCCGAGCCCCTCACGGTGCGATCGGCCAGGACGCGGGGATCTCATTACCCTGCATGCCCAGGGTCTGGCCCAGGATCGCAACGCGCAGGCCTATCTCCGGAACGCCCTGGATTCACACACCTACGCCAC
>JAXDJY010000198.1:0-3538 GCA_034667445.1 Actinomycetota bacterium
CTCCCGCTTCCTTGGCCCGGTCGACGAAGCCGATCACGCGCTCCTGCTGCTCCCTGCTGACGACCGACCCCACCGCGACGTCGGCCTCGAACGGCCCGCCGACGTTGATAGCTTCGACCGCCGGCACCAGATCGGCGAGAAGGTTGTCGTAGACCTTGTCGGCCACGAGCACCCGGCACGCCGCGGTGCAGTCCTGCCCG
Source organism: Actinomycetota bacterium (assembly GCA_034667445.1). Lineage (GTDB taxonomy): Bacteria > Actinomycetota > UBA4738 > UBA4738 > HRBIN12 > JANXVR01. Next base: position 201 of record JAXDJY010000198.1, read on the forward strand.
GCGTTGAAGTAGCCGGCGATGCTGATCCACTCGACCGCCGCCGCGAGGTCGGCGTCGTCCATGACGACGACCGGCGCCTTGCCCCCGAGCTCAAGGTGCATCCGCTTCATCGAGTCGGCCGCGTTCTTGGAGATCAACTTCCCGGTCGCGGTGTCGCCGGTGAGACTCACGATGCCGACATCGTTGCTCCGGACCATCGTGTCACCGACCGGGATCCCGTCGCCGGTCACGACGTTGAACACGCCGGCCGGGAATAGGTCCGCTGCGAGTTCGGCCAGCTTGATGGCGGTGAGTGGGGTGAGTTCGGATGGCTTGAGGACCACGGTGTTGCCGGTCGCCAGAGCCGGGCCGATCTTCCACACGGCCATCATCAGTGGGTAGTTCCACGGGGCGATGAGGCCGGCGACCCCGATGGGCTCGCGCCGGATGATGCTCGTGAACCCGGCCATATACTCGCCCGCGCTCGAACCCTGCATGGTCCGCGCCGCGCCCGCGAAGAACCGAAGGTTGTCCACGATCGGCGGGATCTCTTCCGACATGGTGACCTCGTAGGGCTTGCCGACGTTCTCGGCCTCGATCTTGACGAGTTCCTCGGCGTGCTCCTCGACGCGGTCGGCGAGCTTCAGCATCGCCAGCTGACGGTCCTTCGGGGTGGAGTCGTACCACGTCTCGAAGGCAGCCTTGGCGGCGGCGATGGCCTTTTCCGCGTCTGCGACCGTACCCTCCTGGACGCTCGCGATCACCGCTCCCGATGCCGGGCTGATGATGTCCCTTGTGGCGCCGTCCGACGAGTTTACCCATTCGCCGTTGATGAACATCTGGTGGCTGTCAGCCATGTCCCCTCCTCGCGGTCACGAACACGTGCACGTCAAGACTGAACCGAAGATCAGCCGGAAGTATGCCGCGAAACCCCCGTGAAGGGCCACCCGACGTCTGGGCCATGACGCGGCCTCCATCTGTACGGGTTGGACAAGCGCAGGTCAGAGGGCGTTCGTCCAGGCTTTCCGGCCGCTGGGGTCGGTGATCACGAGCCGGCGGTACGGCAGTGCCACCGGCGGTTCGAACCTGGCCCGTTCGATGAGACCTGCGAGGTCGCGTTCGAGGATCAAGGCATCCTCCTCCCGGTTCCGCGAGTCGGCCCGAACACCCCAGCCCGTCTCGTACCGAGACATGAGGATCACGGACGACGCCGGGGAGCATGCGACCTCGACCGCGTCGCCATCGAGCTGCACGTCCCGGATCACGGGCCCGGACGAGGCGTAGGTCATCCCGGTTCGGAGTGCCTCCAGGAATGCCGGCTCGGTCCGCTCCGCCGCCCGCACCATGGTCCAGGCGTCGCCGATATCGAACCCGGGGTAGTGGCAGTCATCGGTCGCGAACCCGAAGAACCCCTTCCCGGCCTCCAACGTCATGTCCCAGAGGTAGGAGGAGTCGCCGCGGCCGTTCTCGCGTTCTGCGCTCGAATTGAACAGCTCGATCCCCTCGATCCCCTCGGCCGCCAAGAGCACCTCGAGCGGCAAGCCGCTCCAGTACGGGTGTGCGATGACCGAGACGCCACCGTTGCCCGAGATATGCCGTCCGGCTGCGGTGAGGTCGGAGAAGGTCTTGAAGTCGTAGTTGTCGATCCGCTGCCAGTTTGTCCTGTCACCGCCCGGATCCGCAGGGATATCATCGATCCCGATGGCGAGGATCTCGGTGAACCGCCCTTCGCCAAGGGGATCGACGGCGAGCTCGGCGCCGGTGATAACCAGCGTTCGCGAGGTCGAAGCCTCATCGGTGAGCGTCCAGTGATCGGTGATGACACAGACGTCGAAACCCATCCACTCGTGATGACGGACGTGGGCGCCGGGATCCAACTCACCGTCTGAGCGCTTGGTATGAGTGTGGAGCGCGGCCTTCAACCAGACGCCATCTGCCGCGAAGGGATCGATCATCGGGTGGTTCCTCTCTCTGCGGACCGAGAGGCTACTACCCCTCTTGCTGAGCGCTCATGAGGTCGCGGGCGCGGAGTGCGAGCCAGAACTCCATCCGGTCGAAGCTGTTCGACAGGTCACGCCCGGTGAGTTCCTCGACCTTGCGCATCCGGTACCGGAGCGTGTGGCGATGCACGAACAGATCGGCCGCCGCCGTCTCCCACCGGGCGTTGTGTTGGAGGAACGCCTGTAACGACCCGATCAACTCGCCGTTGTGATCGTGGTCGTAGCCGTCAAGCGGCGCCAACATGCTGTCGGCGAACGCTCGCAATGCATCGGGGTCCGCCATGGAGAGCAACAGCCGGTAGGTACCGAGATCCGCGAATCCTGCCTGGGGCCAGTCTTCCAGCCGGCATACCTGGAGCGCGTACTTCGCCTCACGGAGCGAGCGCCCGACCTCCGCGGCATCCACGACGGATCCCGATCCGGCCCGAACATCCTTGCCGAGCTTTTCGCTCAGCACCTTCACCAGTTCGGCCAGATCGATCGGCGGCTCCGCCGCGAAGAGCACGTTCACGCCCTGCTCGTTGGCGCTCACCAGGAACCCACCACCGGCACGCGAGAGGTGGTCTGTGGTCGTGAACGCGAGCGTCTCGGGTTCGACCCCTTCTATCGCGGCGACGATCAGCTTCGTGTTCCGTTCGAACCCGAACCGCCCCAGACCGCGCTGCGCATCGGCTGCGCCCATCTGCCCCTTGGCGAGTTCATCGAAGAAGTCGCCCTGAAGGCGGCGCTGCGCGTCGGCCACCGCGCGAGATTTCGCGAGTTCGATGGCGAAAAGGGACAGCGCGTGACCCGCCACGATCCGATCGGACTGCGATGGTTGGTCAGGCTTCCCCACCGCCAGGAACGCCTCGACACGGCCGGCCGCCCCCACGGGCTGGACCCAGATGTGGTGGCCACGGTCGACCAACGTGATCGAGAACGACGTGGACTCGGGCCGCGAGCCTTGCAGTTCCTCCCAGATCCGGTCGACGCGCAGTTGCGCCGCGCGAGAGGTTGCGGCGAGCGGCTGCCCGTGGAGGTCCAGGAGTAACGTCCACCCCTTTGTCACAGCGGCGAGCGACTCGGCGATGCCCTCGACGCCTTTGCCGTCGAGCACCGCGCGGGTGAGGACGTGCTCCGCGTCCACCGCGCGCTGCAACGTCTCGAACTGTTCGGCAAGGATGCGGGTGAAGATGGCCTCGGTGATCGCGATGAACGGGACGGGGAACGGAACTTCGAAGAGCGGGAAATCGAGCCCCTCCGCCGCGGTGATCAGTGCCTTGGGCATCTTCTCCAGGGAGAACCCGAGCCCCACGCCGAGGCCCGCAACCCCGGCTTGTGAGAGCCGTTTTATGTAGGCGCGCTGCTTGGCCGGCGTCG
>JAXDJY010000199.1:0-5517 GCA_034667445.1 Actinomycetota bacterium
CCGCCCACGACCTGAAGCTCATCTCTATCGCAGACCTGATCGAATACCGGCGTCGCCGAGAGGTCTTGGTTCGCAAGGTCGCTGAAGCGGACATCCCGACGTTCTACGGAGACTTCCGCTCCTTCGCGTACGAGTCAACGCTGGACGACCGCACGCATATCGCATTGGTTTGCGGGGATATCGGCGACGGGGCCGACGTCCTGACGCGTGTGCATTCGGAATGTCTGACGGGTGACGTCTTCGCCTCACTCCGGTGCGACTGCGGCGCCCAACTCGAACGCGCGATGCAGATCATCGCCCAAGAGGGCCGAGGAGTCGTCCTGTACGTGCGAGGCCATGAGGGCCGCGCCATCGGACTCACGCACAAACTTCGCGCCTACGAGCTTCAGGACAGAGGGCGCGACACGGTTGAGGCGAACCTGGACCTTGGTCTCCCGGTCGATCAGCGCGAATACGGGATCGGAGCCCAGATCCTCTACGACCTCGGCGTGCGCACCATGCGGCTCCTCACGAACAACCCCTCCAAACGCGCCGGGCTGGAAGGCTACGGTCTGTCGATCGTGGATCGGATCCCGCTGCAGACGGTGCCGACGGCGCAGAACATCGGATATCTGCGGACCAAGCGGGAGAAGATGGGCCACCTCATCGAAGGATTGGACGCGGAGGCAGGCGAACGGTGACCACGTTCGAAGGGACCTTGAACGGAACCGGGAAGCGGATCGCCGTGGTCGCCGCGCGGTTCAATGGGCGGATCACCGACGCGCTGCTGACCGGCGCGCTCGAGGCCCTCGCGCATCATGGGGTCGACCCCGACGATGTCGACGTCGCATGGGTTCCCGGGGCGTTCGAGATCCCGGTGGTCGCCCGGCGGCTGGCCGACGGGCGGGTCTACGACGCGATCGTCTGCCTGGGCGCCGTCATCAAGGGCGATACGCAGCACTTCGAACTCGTCGCCAACGAAACGGCACGCGCCGTGATGGACGTCTCCACCGACACCGGTGTGCCGGTCATCTTCGAGGTGCTCGCGACCTACGATCTCAACCAGGCGCAGGCACGAGCCGGAGGCGCGCACGGGAACAAGGGGTGGGAGGCCGCCGAGGCCGCGCTTCGGATGGCCGATCTCCTGGGAGAACTGCCGAAGGGAGCGCAGGGATGATCCTCACCAAACCGTGGGGCAAGGTGGTGACGCATTCGTGGAACCAGCCGTCGAGCGTTCGTGTCATCACCGTCGAACCGGGCCAGGAGACCAGCGTCCACTACCACCGGATGCGTGATGAGACATGGGTGGTGCTCGATGCGGGCCTCACGATCGAGATCGGGAACCGTGTTGTCGAGGCGGCCCCCGGCGAGGAGTTCATGATCCCCGCAGAGGAGACGCACCGGATCAGGTGTTCCGGACCTGTCCGGGGAAGGATCTTGGAGATCGCTTACGGCTACACCACCGAAGACGACACCCAGCGCCTCGAGGATCCCTACGGCAGGTCGCTGGAGCCCGATTGGTAGGCGACCACCTGCGGACCCGTTAGCGGTCCGTCGACACCCGTCCCTCCCGGCACCTATACTCGTGCGTTGAACGTGTGGTTCTGTGTGCACCGGCGCGTCCGGTGCCTTTCTTTCGAAAGAGGTGATGCGGGGTCTCGACCGATCCAAGGATCAACGACCGGATCAGAGCTCCTCAGGTTCGCCTGGTGGGGGCGGACGGTGAGCAGATCGGCGTGATATCCACGCAGGAGGCACTCCGCCAAGCCCAAGAACTCGATCTGGATCTCGTTGAGGTGGCGCCGCAGGCCGATCCGCCCGTGTGTCGGATCATGGACTACGGCAAGTACAAGTACGAGCGCGACATCCGAGCGAAGGAAGCGCGGAAGAAGCAGTCTCGTGTCGACCTCAAGGAGATCAAGTTCCGCCCGAAGATCGATCCGCACGACTACGCCACGAAGAAGGGCCACGTCTCGCGGTTCTTGAAGTCGGGAGCCAAGGTCAAGATCACGATCATGTTCCGCGGGCGCGAGATGGCGCACACGGATCTTGGTCGCAAGATCCTGGACCGGTTGGTGACCGACCTGGGCGAGAGCATCGTCGTCGAGGCCATGCCGAAGCAGGAAGGGCGAAACATGATCATGGTGATCGCCCCGAACAAGCGTTACCAGGAGCTGATGGCGAAAGAGGCTGCGGCGAACGGAGACGCGTCCGACCCGTCGGGCACCGGAGCGCCGCTCGTTGACATCCCCGCGGAGGTCATCGAGGCGGTCGAAGCCGCAGAGGTAGGCGCTCCCGACGGATCCTCAGTCGAGGAGCCGCAACCAGACACCGCGAACGAGGGATAACGATGCCAAAGCAGAAGACCCACAGCTCGACAGCCAAGCGGTTCCGCATCACCCGTACCGGGAAGGTGCTCCATCGCAAGGCCACGGGCAACCATATGCTCACCAAGAAGAGCGGCAGCCGCCGCCGACGTGTCGAAGGTATGTCCGAAGTGACCGCCGAGCGCACGAAGATCAAGCGCCTGCTGGGAGCCTGACATGGCACGGGTCAAACGTTCGGTCCATGCCAAGAAGAAACGCCGTGAGATCCTCGAGAAGGCCAAGGGCTATCAAGGGGGCCGGCGCAAGCGGTATCGCCTGGCCAAGGAACAGGTCCAGCACTCCGGCGTGTACGCCTATCGCGATCGCCGTGACCGCAAGGCGCAGTTCCGCCGTCTGTGGATCGCGCGGATCAACGCGGCGGTTCGCCCACACGGGATCTCCTACTCCAGATTCATCAATGGGTTGAAGACGGCGGGCGTGGATGTCGACCGGAAGATCCTCGCGGACCTCGCTGTTCACGACCCGGCCGCGTTCGTGCAGTTGATCGACGTGGCCAAGGGCGCTCTCCCAGAGACCGGCTGACCTTCCCACGGCTTACGGGCCCGATGCCCGCCTGGCCCTAGACTCACCTGGTCCCTACGGCTCGGAGGGCCCCGTGCTGACCTCGGTGAAGAACCCGAAGGTGGCCGCAGTTGTGCGGCTGAAGAAGCGTGCCTTCCGCGATGAGGACAGGGCGTTCCTGGTCGAAGGTGCGCAGGGTGTCGCCGAAGCCCTTGCGGCTGGCAGCTTGTTCGGACTCTTCGTCACCGACGCGCTCACGCCGTTGGCCGTGCAAGCCAAGGACGCCGGCGTGCCCGTCGACATCGTGAACGAGGCCGTCATGGAGAAGCTGACATCGACGGTAACGCCGCAGGGCATGGTGGGGATCGCCCCGTTCGTCGACGTCGGCCTGGAGGCGATGCCCGCTGAGGGCTGCATCGCGGTGCTCCACGAGGTTCGTGACCCCGGGAACGCGGGCACGGTGATCCGCTCCGCGGATGCAGCGGGGGCACGGGGGGTGGTGTTCACCGACACCTCCGTGGATCCGTACAACCCGAAGACCGTTCGTGCTTCAGCCGGATCGCTCTTCCACGTCCCGTTCGTCCGAAGTGCCGAGACCGGAGCCGCCGTGGCGGAACTGCGGAGCCGGGGGTTCCGGATCCTCGCCATGACGGCCGACGGCAATGACGATCTCTACCGGACGGACCTCGCGGGGAGTCCGGTGGCACTCGTGTTCGGCAACGAGGCACGCGGGCTTCCTGGGGACGTCCGCGCCATGGCGGATGCCACGGTCCGGGTTCCCATCGCGGGCAAGGCCGAGTCCCTGAACCTCGCCGCCGCAGCAACCGTGTGCCTCTTCGAATGGGCGCGGCAGCGGGCGCGGGCCGGGGAGGCGTTGGAGACCATCATCTCCGCCGCGGCACATGACATCCGTTCACCGCTGACCGCCATGAAGGGATTCGGCTACGCGCTCGAGAAGCGCTGGGAGCAGATGACGCTGGAACAGCGATCTCTCATGTTGCAGGGCATCGTCCATGACGCAGACCGGATGGATACGATCCTCCGCCAATTGGTCGATGCGGCGCGGGTGGTCTCGGGGACCCTCGAGCCGTTCCCCGAGAGGGTCGACATCGCCGAGCTCGTCGTCGCGATCGGCGATGCGCAGCGCCGTGACCCCGATCATCCCCTCGTGGAGTGGTCCGGGGAGAGCGTCACCGTCTTCGTCGACCCGATCAGGCTGAAGACTGCCATCCTCGCGTTCCTCGAAGCGCTCGTGTGGTGGGGGAAAGAGGGTCCGATCCGGATCCAGGCGATCCTCCACGATGAGACACTTCGTGTCACGGCGTCCCGTCTGTGCGGGAGCCTTGCTCCCGAGGAGGTGGAGGGTCTGTTCCTGCCACGCCAGCCCGGCACCGGAGCGGGCTCGAAGATCGGGCTCTTCGTGACCCGGGGGGTGACGGAAGCCCAGCACGGCCGGGCATGGGGAGACATCGAAGGGGACCGTCTCTCTTTCCACCTGGAGCTCCCGGCAGGCACCTAGCCCGCCCCCAGGCCGCGAAACACTGCTTGCTAGACTCGGCCTCTCATGGATGCCGGAGAGATGCTCGCCACCATCGCCGCTGAGCGTGACGCCGGCATCGCCCGTTTCGAAGCCGCCGACGACCTCGCCGCGCTGGAGACCGCGCAGACCGCCACGCTCGGTCGGAAGTCGACGTTCAGTGAAGTGCAACGCTCGCTCGGCCCGCTCGGACCGGATGAGCGCCGCGAAGTCGGCAAGCTCGCGAACGACGCCCGCCGCGCACTGACCGACGCCTACGAGCTCAGGAAGGCGACGCTGAACGCCGTCGCGGAGACCGCGTTCCTCGCCGCGGACTCGCTCGACCTCACGCTCCCCGGGCGGCGTCCTCGCCGGGGCTCCCTGCACCCTTTGAGCATCGTCGAACGAGAACTCGTGCGCGTGTTCACGTCGCTCGGGTTCAGTGTGGCCGAGGGGCCCGAGATCGAGGACGACTGGCACAACTTCCAGGCATTGAACATCCCGCCCGACCATCCGGCCCGGACCATGAAGGACTCGCTCTACGTGAGCGTTCCCGGCCATCCCGAGCTGCTCCTTCGAACCGAGACGAGCGCGGTGCAGATCCGCACGATGCAGTCCCAACCACCGCCCGTCTACATCATCGCGCCGGGCCGCGTCTTCCGCCGGGAGACGTCCGACGCCACCCACTCGCCGGTGTTCCATCAGCTCGAGGGCCTCGCGGTCGACGAGGGGATCACGTTCGCCGACCTGAAGGGGACCCTTGAGGCGGCGGCGAAGGCGTTGTTCGGGCCTACCCGCCGGATCCGGCTCGGCCCGGCGTTCTTCCCATTCGTCGAGCCGGGATGCGAGGTCGGCGTTTCCTGCTTCAAGTGTGACGGCGCAGGGTGCAACATCTGCGGCTCCGGGTGGATTGAACTGTTGGGAGCCGGGATGGTTCACCCGCAGGTCCTCGAGAATTGTGGCTACGACAGCGAGCGCTACACCGGGTTCGCCTTCGGGATCGGGATCGACCGCGTGGCTCTCCTCAAGTACGCGATCCCGGACATCCGGATGCTCTTGGACGGCGACATCCGGTTCCTGTCGCAGTTCGAGGGCGTCGCGTGAAGATCGTCTGGTCCTGGCTCCAGGAGTTCT
>JAXDJY010000200.1:0-10038 GCA_034667445.1 Actinomycetota bacterium
CCCGCACGAGTATGTGCCGTACGAGGTGGGACGTAATTACATCGCCGAACCATGGGAAGAGAGCGACAGCGATCTCAGCATCGTCACCCGCACGGCGCTCGAGGTGAACCTCCTCACCGAGGACAACCTCCCCTACTACCACCTGGCGCTCTGGGAAACGTTCGGCAAGGAGGGCGCGTGGGGAGAGTGGGTTCGTCGGTGGACCGCAGAAGAAGGGCGGCACGCCACGGTGCTCCGCGACTACCTCACCGTCACCCGTGGCCTCGATCCCGTGGCGCTGGAGCGGGGGCGGATGGATCAGGTCAGTCGCGGCTACTACCCGGAGAACGGGGGTTCGTTCTCCAACCCGCTCGACGGTGTCGCCTACACGACGTTGCAGGAGCTCGCGACGCGGATCGCGCACCGCAACACCGGCGCGTATACGCGCGACCCCTGCATCGAGAAGCTCACCTCGCGCATCGCGACGGATGAGAACCTCCACTACGTCTTCTATCGGGAGCTGGGCAAGGCGGCGCTCGAGATCGATCCCTCCGCGATGATGCTCGCGATCAGCCGGCAGGTCATGGGGTTCGCGATGCCGGGGATCGACATCCCCGAGTTCCGCGCGAAGGCCGTCGAGATCGCGAAGCACGGCATCTACGATCTCCGGATCCACCACGACCAGGTGGTCATGCCCGTGCTGTTCAAGCACTGGAAGATCGACACCCTCACCGGCCTGTCCGAGGAGGCCGAGGCCGCCCGCGAGGCAACGATGAACTTCTTGCCCGCCCTGGACGCCATGGCAACCATGTACGAAGAGAAGCGCGCGGCGCGTCAGGCAACCTGAGCGCGCCACTGGTAACAGCCCCGGCGCGACCCTAGAGTCCAAGCACCTGTTGGATCAAGGAGGCACCGTGGCCAAGGCAGCCCCGCAGAAACCCCTGCACCCCGCATTGTTAGAGTTCGGGGAGAAGCGCGCCCAGAGCATCCAGAACCGCATCGCCGATGCGATCACCACGTTCGCGGGCTCGATGGTGTTCGTCTATATCCACCTCGCGTGGTTCGCCATCTGGATCGGGGTCGGGGTCGAGAAGTACCCGTTCGGGCTGCTCACGATGATCGTGTCGCTCGAAGCCATATTCCTCTCGACCTTCGTGATGATCAGCCAGAACCGCCAAGACCAGGCACGTACGCACCTCGCGAACCAGGAGTGGACGTTGGTACAGAACGAAGAAGCACAAAACGAACAGTTGCTCTCCCTGTCCAACCAGATCCTCGACCTCACGAAAGCGATCCACGAGCTGACGAAGGCCCACACGGGCGCGACGACCTGACCGGCGACGGCCCCGGCACCTTGACAGCGGGTTTCCGAGTGGGTCACGGTGCCAACATCGCTTTCGAAAGGGGACCCGATGGCAGTACGCACCGCGACGCACGTCAGGATGGCGGGAACCAACGGCGGTGGAGCGCACGAGCACATCGTGGGTGTCTGCACAGACGACGCCCGGTTCCACAGTCGCGAGCAAGTCGTCAGGAGCTTGGCGGCCGGCGACACATGGCGAACCTTCGACGGACGCGACCATGCGCCCATCCGCACGATCGACACCTGCAAGCACCCCGGGTGCCCCGCAACTCCCTATATCACCACACACCGGGACGACACCATCACGGACAACCTGGACAACCTTCCGCGCTGCTGACCCTCCCGCATCTGCGGTAGCTATTCTCCCGTGCGCAGCCCGAAGGTCCCGTCCCGACCGGGACGTGGCCCGCTCGTTGGTGGTCGTTCGCCTGCGGTCAGCCCTTCCAGCCCTGGGCACGCTATGGAGGTAAGCACCGCCACGGTAGGTGTGCGGGCTCGCGCAAGGAAGGGAGCACACGATGAACAGGAAGATCTGGGACAGGTTGGTCAGCACCGCAGCGATGGTGCTCGCCGTTGCGTTGGTGGTGCTCGGAGGGCTCGCCATCTACGGCGGCAACTTCGGACACAAGAACGTCACGGATCGTCTCGCGCCGGAGAAGGTCTTCTTCGCGCCGCTCAGCGCGATGACCCCCGAGGAGAAGGCAAGCGTGGGACAGTTCGCCGGCCAGCAAGTGACGACGGGTCCGCAGGCTGAGGGTTTCGCGACCTATATCGCTGGGCACCTCGCGTTGGTCAACGACGGCAAGACGTACGCCGAGACCAGCGCCGCGGCGCGTGCCGACGGCGTCGATCCCAAGGTTGCCGCCGATCTCGGCGCGAAGGCCGACACCCTCTTCAAGGGCGAAACCCTTCGGTCGATCATGCTCAACGCCTACGGGTGGTGGACGGTGGCAAGCATCGCCCTGTTCGCCGGCTACGTCATGATCGCGACGGGGATCGCGTTGGCGATCTTCGCGGCGCTCGGGTTCCGTCACGCCAAGCGCGCGACGCCGGTCGACGAGACGGTCCGCGAGCGGGCTGCCGCCGGAACCACCCCGGCACCTCGCGAACTCCAGCACGTCTGAGCACTCACCCCTCGCGGGAGGAACGGCCGCCCTTCGGGCGGCCGTTCCGGTGTTGCGGGGACGTCACGTTCCCGGGCATATTGCTCCTGAACCCCGTCGGCGGTAGGTTCCGAATGGACCTCTCGTCGAACCGACAAGGAGTGATGTCGTGGCCAGGCTGTTCTCGATCAAGCCGTCGATCACCGTCAAGGGCCGGAAGTTCAAGGGTCTCCGCGGCTGGGCGGGCAAACCGACCCACCCTCCGCTCACCGACTTCCCCGTCACCGCCTACGTCATGGCGGCAGCGTTCGACCTCTTGTCCTTCATCATCTGGAAGTCGAAGGGGGCCGCCGACTCGAGCGTCGCCGCCGACGCGTTCGTCGCGGCTTCCTGGGTGATCGTCGCGGGCGCGGTCGTTTCGCTCGGCGCAGCGCTCACCGGATTCATGGACTGGTGGAAAGGCATGGACCGCGCCTCGGGTTCGGGGCCCATCGGAAAGGCGAGCCACACCCAGGTGTGGCGAACGGCGAACTGGCACATGGCGGTGATGCTGACCGTCACGGTCATCGTCATCATCGACATCGTCGTGCGGATCGGGCAATACGATCAGCATCACGCCACGCTGCTCACGACGGTGCTCTCCGTGCTGGCAGGAGGCCTGGTTGCCTACGGTGCCACCTACGGGGGATCGCTGGTCTTCGACTACCAGTTCAACGTCGAGGGCTTGAAGGGCTCGACCGCCTGGGACGAAACCGAAGAGGACCAACTGCCGGGCCAGAAGGGCTGAGCGCGACGCGGCTAGCGATCTGCGCCGCGGAGGCGCTTCACCCAGCGTCTGAGCCAGCCGACCCTGCCGACGGCCTGTTCGGCTTGCAACGACGCCTCCTCCAACAACCGCCCGACGACGGGGTCCGGGGCGTCGCTCTCCTCGTGGGCCTCGACGGCATCGCGGATAGTGTCCGCGACATCCGAGGATGCGGCGTAGGCGGCATCGGCAACGGCGGAGCCCATCTCTTGGTTGCGTTCGACCTCCATGGCACCTCCTCGCGGCGACGACGGGGTACACGATAGCCGAGCGCTCAAGTCGGCGTGGGCCTCGAGGCCGTGCCCGCCTGTGGCGCAGCGCTGCCCCGGCAACTAGGCTCGTGACGGGCGAGAGCTCCAGGGCTGCCGCCAACCGTCCGGAATGTAGGAGCGAGGGGATCACTTGCCGCAGGGACGATCGCGGTCGAACGAGGAGATCGATGTCTTCGCCCTGGCCGGCTCCCGCGCGGCCATGCAGACGGAGGTGGGCGTCCCCGTCGCAGCCATGGCCGGTGCAGACGAGACGGTGGCCCACCCGGACCTCTGGGAGGATCTCGCGGAGCGCGTCGATCCCTCCCTGTTCCGCCCCAAGCTGGCTTCCGACATCGAGATCCGGATCTTCCGACTCCGTTGGGGGAACGACTACGCCCTGGCGGCCAATCCCCGTTGGATGCTCCATCTCAACCTCGAGGTGTGGGAGGCCGAGCTGGCGCAGCGGCTGGATGGCACCCGAACGGTGAGCGAACTCATCGTGGAGCGGTTGAACGAGGATGGAGACTTCGACGCCGATGCGGTGGTTGACCTCGTGCAGATCCTGGCCGCGAGCGGATCTCTCGAACCTCAGGAGCTCGATGTTCCCAACCTGGTGACGCAGGCGTTGAAGGGACGAGGTCCGATGCAGACCATGCAGCGGTTCGTCAAGACGTTCTCGATCGAATGGACCGGAGCCGACTCCTTCGTGCGCCGGATCTATCGCGCCGGGTTGCGATGGCTGTTCCATCCGATCATCGCCTTTGCGATGACGCTCATAGCGCTGGCCGGACTGGTGGCCTTCGTGATGGTGGAGCGCTCGGGGGATTTCTCACTGGGACTCCGAGCCGCGCCGCTGGAGTCGATCATCCTGATACTCCTCGGATGGATCCTGACCTTCTCCCACGAACTGGGACACGCGGCCGTCTTGATCCACTACGACCGTCGCATCAAGAACGCCGGCTTCATGCTCTACTTCGGCTCTCCGGCATTCTTCGTCGATGCCACCGACGGGCTCATGCTGGATCGTGGCCCACGGTTGATGCAGTCGTTTGCCGGGCCGTTCGCGGAGCTCGTTCTTGCCGGGGCGAGCTCGCTGCTGGTCTTCTTCCTTCCCGCGGGTGGACTCGCGAACCTCTTCTTTCGGTTCTCGCTGCTGAACTATTTCGTGATCTTCCTGAACCTGGTGCCGCTCCTGGAGCTTGATGGCTACTGGATCCTTTCGGACCTCATCCAGGTTCCCGACCTGCGTCCACGGTCCCTGCAATTCACCCAGCACGAGCTACCCCATAAGATCCGTGCTCGAGAGCGGCTCACCCCACAGGAGATCGGACTGACTCTCTACGGACTCGCCGGGATCGCCTTCACGATCTTCGCCGTGTGGCTCTCGGTGTTCTTCTGGCGCGAGACGTTCGGGAACCTCTTCACGAGCCTCTGGCATGGCGGAACCGGTTCCCGCATCCTGCTGGCGTTGTTGATCTTGGTCCTGGCGGGTCCCGTGGTCAGAGGGGTCGCCAAACTGATAGGCGCGATCTACCGACGCGCACGGAGCGTCGGACGGAAGATCCGCTTCCGACTGGAGACGGGGTGGCGAGTCGAAGCCGCGGAGCTCATCGACGCGTTGCCGGCGTTCCAGGACCTCCCCGGCGAGATCCTGAGCGACCTCGCGGGACGAGTGGTGCTGCGCGAACTCCGTCCCGGCCAGGTGGTGACGCGCCAAGGCGACCGCGCAACCGCCTTCTACGTCATCAGACGAGGGACGTTCCAAGTTGAGACGGAGCACCCGGAAACGGACGACGTTCAGTCATTGGGTACGCTGGGGCGCGGTGATTCTTTCGGCGAGATCGGGCTCCTGCATAACGCTCCTCGGCAGGCGACCGTGCGTGCGCAAGACGAAGGAGAAGTGTTCGAGATCGACAAGGGGACGTTCGACCGTCTGCTCGCCGATCCCATCAACGCCCCGACGTTCGGGCCCACGCTCCAGGCCCTGGCCGAACTTCGAGATCTGCCCGTCTTCGGGCACCTCGGAACAGATCGGCTGGCCGAATTGCTCGACCACGGAGCCTGGCTCTCATTTTCCGCAGGTGATCACCTCATGGTGCAGGGCGCCAGAGGTGATGCATTCTTCGCGGTGGCGAGCGGGCAAGCCGACGTCCTCGTCGACGGCAAGTCCGTCTCCACGGTCACAAGGGGGGGATTCGCGGGCGAGTTGGCGTTGCTCAGGGACGCGCCACGCTCGGCCACCGTGATAGCACGAACGCCGATGCGCGCGTTCCGGCTGAGCCGCGAAGGATTCGATTCGCTGATCGCCGAGGCGTTCACCCATGGAACGCTCCGCTCCGCAAGACCCTCGACCTGGGAGCATTGAGTCCGTCAGGAGGAAGCGTGGATTGTTGGCATTGTCGTAGGACGGCCGTAGGAACCTGTCGGTTCTGCGGTCGTGGCGTCTGCGAAGACCATGCGAAGACGAAACCGTTCGTCCTGGATCTCTTCCGGACCGGCGAGGGAACGAAGGCGCTCGTCGTTGAGGACGCACTCTTCTGCGGCGCGTGTAAACCGCGGCCGGCCCCCGTGGCCTTGCCCGAGCTCGATGTGTGACATGGAGCACATCTCGCGTAGTGCCGGCGTCACATCCCGCGGGGTGACGAACAGCACAGGTGATATGAGACGTAAGTCCTAGACCTTTGGGGCCCGGCGGATGAGGATACGGGCATCGGAACCGCGCAGAGGTCTCAAAGGGGCCAGCGGGGCCGGATGAGGAGGGGACATGGCTGAGAAGAAGATCACCCCGAAGGACCCGGACACCAAGTCGACGAAAGCCGCGGCCGGCGTGTCCGACAAGGTGGCGAAGAAGACTTCCCTCAAGAAGACCAGGAAGATGCGCCCTCGCGGGTAAGCACCCGCAGAACGCGCTTCACTCGTTCTTGAAGCACCGTCAGAAGGCCCGGCGTTCGCCGGGCCTTCTGCTTGTCCGTCTGCGTTCGCGGCGCGTCGGGCGAACCACTAGGCTTTGATCATGGCCGAGAGGGACCTCAAGCTCGTCGTGACCGAGATGACCGCACGTCCCCCGTTCTCCGCAGCCAAGGTGGGGCCGGTTCGGGCCCTTGTCGCCCTGGGGCACCTGCGCCTCTACCGGCGAGGCACGTACCTCTGTCACCAAGGTGAGGAGGCGCCCGACGTGTTCTTCCTGCTCGAGGGCAGGCTGGAGGTGAGTTCCAGTTCGCCGAGCGGGACGCGGATGTACCACGCGACGGTGGACGAGCCACAGTTCGTCGGGGAACTTGGACCGTTCGGCGAGATGGTACGGACGGCGACCGTGCTCGCTCACGCCGACTCCAATGTATGGGTGGGGCCCGCCGGGGCGTTCGTGGAGGCCGTGGTCTCACAACCCCGGGTGTCGGAGGTGATCATCCGTGCGCTGGCCCGCCAAGTGCAAGGCGGCCAGGCGTTCGTCGACGACCTCCTGTTCCTGGATCTCAAGGGGCGTGTCGCCAAGCGCCTCCTGCAGATGGTGACACCCGACCTCGATGAACTCCCGAAGGACGGATCCCAGGTGCCGGAGGTGACGCAGGCCGACCTCGCGAGCCTCTGCGGGGGAAGCCGTGAGAACGTCGCGCGGATCCTCAAGGATCTGGAACGACGAGGCGTACTCCTGCGTGAAGGACATCGCTACGTGCTCCGCAAGGTGGCGACGCTCGCGAAGATCGCAGACCTCTAACCACCGGTCGGTTCGAGCAACTCCTGCACCGCCCGGTGGGCCTGATCGATCGCCGAATGCGCGAAGGGGGACCAGCCCGCGTCCGCGTTCGCGATAGCAACCAGACCCGCGCGAGTTCGGCCGATGAGGTAGGGAGCACCCTCGTCCTTGCCGAGCAGTGGGTCCCCCGCGTAGGAGTAGCCGTGGCCCCATCGATTCACCGTGATCGCCGCGATGTCCCGGTCTGCGTCGAACCCCCCGGTACCGAGCATCCGCGCGTGTTCGTCCCGGATCCTCGCCTCGAACTCGGCCATGGTCCGCTCGAGGAGGGCACGGCGGCCGGCCCGGTAGCGGTGGCGAAGCGTGCCACCGTCGGGCTGGGCGGGGACGTGGACCAGATGCAGCAGCATCGGTTCGTCCGGCGTGCGGGGACATCGGTACGTGCCAAGGCTCACGGGATAGTCGAGCTTCACTCGCGAGAAGAACCCCATGGGATTCGTGATCTCGTGCACGCCGAGCCGCACCCACGGCTCCCAGTTCCGAACCGCGACCTTCGTGTAGACCAGGGGCGCCTTCACGTTCCGCCAGAGTGCCCTGCGTTGGGGCGCGGGGAGCTCGGGCATGATGTCGGGGATCATCATGTTGTAGCCGGCCAGGACGCAACGCCCGGCGCGGACCCGGTGGCGGCGGCCATCGTTGATGTAGCCGAGGTCCACCCCGCCGTCACGATTCCGCAGGTACACCACCGTGCTCTCCAGTCGCAGACGGGTGCGATCGCTGGGGCGATCCAACCTCCCGTAGTCGAAGGAGGCGGTCACGATGTCGTCCATCGTGGTGCCGGGTGCGACATCGGGGATCAGACTCCGCACCATCAGGCGAGCGAGTGACGCGTTGCCGTCGGGGAAGTGGTAGATGTAGGGCTCGTCCATCTCGGCGGCCGCGACCGGGTCGATCGGCAGATCCAGCCCCGCGAACCCCGGATACCCGGTCTCCATCGCGTCGAACGCAGAGACACGGTCGATCCCGGCAGCGAAGAAATCGTGCGACCGTCCCTGGAACGTGTTCGCCGCGTCGTCACCCAGGCCCCAGTGGTCCTTGAGGTAGTCGCGGTAGCTGATCCGGCGAAGGAACGCGACCTTGTCATCGGTGGTGCGATCTGGCAGGGGATCTCGCCGCGAAGTGTAGAGCGCAACGAGTCCGGACTTGGCTGCGGAGGAGACGGGGAAATCCTGGATGAACTCGTCAACGGGACGTGAGTTCATCCGGCCCGGGGGGATGTCGTCGTCGACCATCCGCATCGGATCGCCCGTCACCAGCTTGTCTTCACCGAACGCCTCCCGGGTGAAGAAGATCCCGCGGGAGAGCCCCAGCCCCGGATACAGCTCCCGGTCGAACGCCGTCTCGAAGCGCGTAACGTCAACGCCCAAGTCGCGCAGGAGTCCCTTGGCAACGTCGCTGTAGAGCGCGTTCGGTGATTGGATCGCCTCGCTTCCACCGTAGCCGATGAGCAGGCGATCGCCGACCCGGCATTCGTTCCGTTTCGCGTGGCCGCCGAAGTCGTCGTGGTTGTCCACCACAAGGATGCTTGCCCCGGGTGCGGCCTGCCGGTAGAACCACGCGGCCGCGAGCCCGCTGATCCCGGCACCGACCACCACGAGGTCGACCTCTTCGCGCACCGGCAAGTCGTCGATGTGGAAGTGCTCGCCGTCGCGAACACGGTGCGCCGCATCGAACGAACCAGCGTGGCTCCCCCGCAGACCCGTTCGGGCAGGTGGATAGGTCGAACCGTCCAGGTAGTCGTGGCGGGCGATGTCGTCGGGCACGGCGCGAAGCCTAGCTCAGCCCGTGGCGCTCCCCCAGGTAGATCACGAGGCCCCCGATGATCGCGAGGTTCTTGAGGAACTGTGTCGTCTGCTGCGTGCGGGCGGGTTCCTCGTGCGCGTCCCAGAAGCGATGTCCGACGACGGTTGTCGCACCGAGCGAGACGATGAGCCCGGCAGCCGCGGTTCTCGGCAGGATCCCCGTGAGGAGCCCGATCCCCCCTGCCACCATCGCGGCGCCGTTCGCGCGAACCAACAGTTCCGGCTCCGGCAAGCCCGCCTTCTGCGCGGTGGCGGGCCTGGCGCCCGGATCCTTGAAGGCGTCGAACCCACCTTTGATGAAGATGCCGGCAAGGGCCCAGCGACCCAGCGTCGTCGTCACTCCTCGGATGCCCATGCGTTCCCCTCTCGGGCCGTCTGGTTGTGCAGTTCGATGGTCCAGGTCCACTGCGAGCCGTCCTCGGCGTTCCACCACGAGCGCAGGATCCCGATCTCTCCCCCCGGCAGGATGACCGGCTTTCCCAGGTCTTCCTCGACGGGCCAGACGTTCTCGCGCGTGATGGTCTCGCCGACGATCGCGAGACGCGCCATCGGTGTCGAGTCGCCGCCTGCGAGTCCCCGTGCACTCGCGACGCAGGCCCCGGATCCGTCCCTGACCTCGATATCGACACGCTCGGGGAGCGCGTGGGACAGGACCTCCGTGTGTGCTGCCATCCGCCCCTTCGCGAATTCCAGGCCGAGCATGCCGCCGTCGGGGTTCCTGATCTCCCAGGTGTGTAGGTCATCACTCATCGAGTCACTTTAATGTTCATGCGCAGAACCAGGGTGCTCGGAGCGGCGTCCGATAGACGGACTGAGATGGGCCATCGCGGCCTCCAGTCTTGGGACCGTAGAGTGGGCTGGTGATGTCCTCACCCGGCACTCCGGGTCCGCTCGCCCTGGTTGGCGGCGATGAGCTGAACCCCGGGAACGAGTCCCAGGATCGGGTCCTCGTTGCCGCCGCCGGCGGCGGACCGGCGTTCG
>JAXDJY010000201.1:0-7909 GCA_034667445.1 Actinomycetota bacterium
TGTAGCCCTTGGCCACGGCGCGAACCGTCCAGGCCTTCCCACCGGGCACTTTGCCGACCACCGTTCCGGTCTTGTGGTCGCCGGTGCGGAGCGTCACCGGGCCGTTGAACGCATGGAGGGTGATCACCGTGTTCCCCGCCGTCAGCCCGACCCTGATCGTCTTCGGCAGCGAGTCCTTCGCCACGTTCGCGCCGGAGTAGAAATGCTCGAGGATCCGCGAGTGACTCCATCCCTTGTGGGCCAGGCCGTAGGCGCCCCACTGGGACATACCCAGACCGTGTCCCCACCCCGAGCCGTAGAAAGTGAAGTTGCCGGGGCCGCGCAGCGCGGCGCCGGGATCGGGCGCAGGACCGGATCCCAACGCCGATCCGTTGCCGGCTTGGGAGCCGGCGGCGGAGGCCGGTACGGCGAGCGCGGCGGCCATGAACACCGCAACGACGAGAGGAAAGAGACGTCGCATCATAGGAAAGGAAGGTTTCCCGGTCGGGCTTCGCACGCTACCACAGGGACCCGAGCGGGCCGGGACTCGAGCGGTCGCGAGGGGCACGGTCAGGCGGGACGGTAGGTGGTATCCGAGCTCACCCGTTCTCCCTGCAGCGCAAGCGCACCAGGGACGGCCGCCCCCCGACCCAACACGGAGTCTTCGATCGTAGCCCCCTCCCCCACCCGCGCGCCGGCACCGATCACGCTCCGCACGATCCGGGCGCCCGCGCCGACCCGCGCGCCTGGGTGCAGAACGGAATCGTCGATCTGTGCTTCAGCCTGGACGCTCGCGCCCGCGCCGATGGCCACCCATCGGCCGATGTGGGCTCGCAGGTCGATCTCCGCGCCGTCCGCCACCCAGGGGGCGACATACGTGACGTCGTGGACCTTCCCATCCAGCATGTCGAAGTGGGCTTGGAGGTAGTTCTGTGGCGTGCCGAGGTCAAGCCAGTAGGCGTCCGATGGGAACCCGAAGACCTGTCGACCCGATGCGATCACGGCCGGGAAGATGTCGCGTTCGATGGAGCAGGCCTCCCCCGCCTGCCATCCGTCCAACGAGGCAGGATCGATGAGATAGGTCCCCGCGTTGATATCCCCGGGGATCGGTTCGGTGGGTTTCTCCCGGAACTCCTCCACACGTCCGTGAGCATCCTTGATGACGAGTCCGAACGCCGTGGCGTCCTCGACATGGTGCAGGGCGATCGTGACTGCGGCCCCGTGCGCACGATGCTCAGCGCGCATCGACGTCAGGTCGAGGTCGGTCAAGATGTCGCCGTTGAGCGCGAAGAAGGGCTCGGTGCCGACGTGGTCAAGCGCGTTGACGATCGCTCCCCCGGTTCCGAGTGGCGACGTCTCGGTGATCCACGTCACCGCGGGGTGACCGCGTCGCGACTCGATGAATGGCGCGAACGTCTTCTCAAGGTAGGGGCTCGACAGCACGACCTCGGTGACGCCGTGACGCCCGAGATGATCCAGGACGTGGGCGAGGGAGGGCCGGTCCATGAGCGGTAGCAGCGGCTTCGGCATGGTCTCGGTCAGTGGGCGCATACGCGTCCCTTCCCCACCCACCAGCACAACGGCCTTCATCGACGAACGAGCCTCCCTTTGAGCCAGTCGATCTCGGCCCGCAGTTCCAATACGATCCACGCGAACGGAACCGTGACCTTCCGCCACCCGTTCGCGCGGTGCTTACGGTAGTACCGAAGGATAGAGGCCGAGTGCATCCGGCTCATCCGGCGCGAGCGGCCCCTCGATATCCCGATCGCGTGGATGATCTCCACGGCCGGTGTGAACACCACCGACCACCCTGCATCCCGCAGACGGGTGGCCATGTCGAGCTCCTCCGCGAACAACGGGAACGCTTCGTCGAAGACACCGACGGTCTCGAGGGCGACGCGGGGCATGAGCATGCAGGCCCCACTCACCCAGTCGACCGTTCGTTCGGTGGAGCGGTCCCAGCCCTCCATGTGATAGCGGCGGGTGAAGGCGTTGTCGGGCCGGAGCGGCGCGAGGAACGCGTGCCCGACCGCATCCACCACGCGAGGGAGCGGACGGCCGCTCGGATACATCGACCCGTCGGGGTTCCGGATCGCCGGGCCGACGATCCCAGCCCGCGGGTGGGAGCGGGCGGCAGCCACGTAGTCGGCAAGTGTGCCCTGATGCCATTCGGCGTCGGGGTTCAGAAGGAGAACATACGGCGCGTCGGTCTCCCTGATCCCCTGGTTCCAGGCGGGTGACAGATAGATGTTGCGCGGGTTCTCGATGAGGCGCGCCCAGGGGTGTGCCGCAACCGCGCGCACGTGCGACCCGTCCCGGGAGGCGTTGTCGATAACCAATACGTCGGTGGAGATATCCCCCCGGTGGGTCTCGAGCGATGCCAGGCAGCGCTCCAGGTACCCGCGGGTGTTGAAGTTCACGATGACGACGGCGAGCTCGGCGGGCGGGGTTCGGCTCATGCCGAGCGGGCGACCAGGAGGATCCCCGCGATGATCAACGCAACCCCGGCCCACCGCAGCGGCGGCACGGACTCGTGCAGCACCGTGTACGACGCGAAGACGATGATCACGTACCCGAGCGCCGCGAATGGATAGGCGAACGAGAGATCCACGCGGGAGAGCGCGAAGATCCATATCACGGCGGAGACGCCGAACACCAAGAGCCCGCTCCACACGACGGGAGAGGTGGCCAACTCCTTGAATCCGCTCGCGCCGAGCGCGATGTGCCCGCCACCGCTGGTTTTCGTGACGCGGTCAACGCCGATCTTGAGCGTGACCTGGGCCATTCCGGCGAGGCAGACGGAGACGAGGATCAAGATCAGGTTCATCGGATCGCCTTTCGTGCGCGTGGGAGTAGGTGGTTCGGGGTCGATCACAGGTCCTCCACGGCGGCGTCCATGGTGATGAAGACCTGGTCCCTCCGGTCGCCGGACTGCTGTACTTCGAAGGAATACCGCTGGTCCTGGACGTGATACACGCGGCTCACGTCGCGCCCGTGAACGCCGAGCGTCACCCAGTACCTCCCTTGGACCAGGGGCATCGCACGGAGGTGGAACGCGACCCGTTTCTTCCCATCCACCCGGCCGAGGTCGATCTTCTCCGAGACGGTGTCGCCGCCGAACACGTACCGGTTCGTGCCGTCGTGCAGGGCGAAGGACACCACCGGGTCATCGACGGGGGTGTTCGCCTTGAGATCGACCTGGATGGTCAGGGTCTCGCCGGGGCTCATCGGGCCTTCAGAGGAGGCGGACCCATGGATGAGTTCGGCGCCGACGATCTCGATCTCCTTGGATCCCTCCTCGGTGGCGTAGTCGAGATCCTTGTGGAGGATCTTCAGCCGAAGCGCCCGAACCACCTCGTCGGGATGGCCCTTCTTGTAGACGACGCCGTGGTCGAGCATCACGGCCTCGTCGCAGATCTGCCTCACGGTGTCGAGCGCGTGGGTTACCAGCACGATGGTGCGGCCATCGGCCTGGAACTGCGCCACGCGCTCCAGACACCGGGCCTGGAACGCCTCGTCACCCACCGCCAAGACCTCATCGATGAGGAGGATGTCCGGGTCCACATGGACCGCCACGGCGAATCCCAGTCGGACCAACATCCCCGAGGAATAGAACTTCACCTGCGTGTCCATGAAGTCCCCGAGTTCGGCGAAGTCGACGATGTCCTCGTACACCTTGTCCGTGTCCTTGCGTGCCAGCCCGAGGAAAGCTGCGTTGAGGTACACGTTCTCGCGTCCGGTTAGCTCGAGGTGGAAGCCGGCACCGAGCTCCAGCAGCGCTGCGATCCGGCCGCGTTGGCGGATGATCCCCTCGCTCGGACGCAGGATCCCTGCGATGCATTTCAGCAACGTGGTCTTGCCCGACCCGTTGTGGCCGATCAAGGCAACCGACTTGCCTTGGGGAACATCGAACGTGACGTGCTTCAACGCCCAGAAGTCCTCCGCACGGGTTCGCCCGGAAAGCAGGCGTGCTTTCAACGATCCCGGCTTCTCCTTGTAGAGCCGGAAGACCTTGGAGATGTCCTGGACCTCGATCGCTGCGGGCACCTAGAGCTCCTCAGCGAAGTCACCCGAGAGCCGGAAGAACTGCCCCCAGGTCGCGCGCAGCAGGATGAGCGAGACGACGAGCGTGATCCCGAGGAGTTCGAGCAGCCAAAGGCGGCTCACGTCGGGCAGCACCGTATGGGTGACGTTGTTCTCCGTGATGGGCCGCACGCCATAGAGCGCACGCTGGAAGCTCATCACGATCGACGCCAGCGGGTTCATCAGGTAGCCGTACCAGACGGCCGGGTGCGGGTGCTTGACCACGAAGTAGTTCCGGACGAGGTAAGCGGAGTAGACGATCGGCGTGAACCAGAACCAGACGAGCAGCCCGAGGTTCACCAGATGCTGGACGTCCCGGTAGCGCACGTTGAGCGCCGACACCCAGAACGTCGCCGCCGTCGTGAAGACGAGCAACGTGAGGAATGCGAGCGGGTAAAGCACCAGCCCGCCGAACTGCAACGGATAGCGGCTGACGATCATGAAGAGGAGCAGCACAGCCGATTGCAGGACGAAGTCGACGAGCGACACGCCGATAGCGGCCATCGGGAGCAGTTCGCGCGGGAAGTAAACCTTCTTCACGAGGTTCGCGTTGTCCAGCACGGCACGAGCACCTTGGGCGAGCGAGACGGAGAACATGTTCCACGCGAGCAGTCCGGAGAGGAGGAACACCGGGAAGCGCGGGATGTTGTTCCCCGTCACGATCACGACGAACGTGAACACGATGAGGAAGACGATGGGGTTGAGCAGGGACCACACCGCGCCGAGCACCGAGGCGGTGTACTTGACCTTCAGTTCCTTGCGCACCAGGTTGAGCAGGATCTCGCGGTAGCCGTAGAGCTCGCGGACGCGTTGGACCACACGGAGTTTTGGCGGTTCGGATGTGCGTTCCGTGATGTTCAGGGTGGTGGCGATGATGCGCTCCTACGGGTCACGAACACGCAGGTCAGCGCGTTCGCACGAGTCTAGCAACCGGTCAGGCCCCGTTTCGGATGTTCTGTGGCGTTCCCTTGAAGCTCTCCATCGCCTGCAAGTAGGAAAGACCTGGGAGGTTTCCGGCGTCGCTTTCCCGGATCCCCAGGTCGGCGAGTGCGGTCGCCCACAGTTCGAGGGCACCGTGGGCCGGGTCCTTGACCATCGCGAGGGTCGAGGCGATCTCGGTGGCGAGCGCAACCACGGCCCCGCGCCCCGCCGGGATAACGGCCGTGGGCGTTCGCGAGCCAACGTCGCGGATCTGATCCACCTCTGCGCGCGTACCGACAGCGAGGAACTTCGCTCGGCGTGCGAGCTGAGCGATGCTCGCTCTCGCGAACCGCTGTTCCTCCGGGATGGCCGGGTCAAGCCGATCCTGGGCCTCGCGGGCGTCGTAGGTCGCGCGATAGCCGAGTACATCCCCGAGTCCACGGAGTCGCCAGATCAACGGGGTGAGGTCCCCGACGTCGAGCAGGATGAAGCTCGACTCGACGAACGCCGCACGGTACGCGCTGACGTACCGCTCCGGATCGGCGCCGATCTCGATCACACATAAGTGGTATCCATGCGAACGATGGACGTCGCGGGCCTTCACCGGCCACGATGAGTCAACACGGATCGACCCCGCGAACCCCCCGTCGCGCAAGGCCGCCGCCGAGAGACGGGAACGCGGCGTCAGTAAGAGCACGTCGCCGAGCGTCCCGGGCACCAGGATCTTCGGCGCGAAGACTCGCCGACCGAGCCTCCAGGCGAACCGCCCCACGCGCGTGTGCCGCGGGACGAACCGAACGGCGAGGTTGCGGAGGCTCATTCGAGGAGCCGATCCACGATCTGCGGCCAGCCCGGCACCGCCTCGCGTACTCGAACCCGGCCCGCGGCGCCGAGCTTCGCGGCGAGCTCCCGATCGGCATGCAGTCGATCGACCGCGGCGGCGATCGCTGTCGCATCCGGCTCCGCAACCAATCCCGTGCCCTCATGATCGACGAACTCGAGGGGGCCACCACTGTCCGCGCAGGTGATGACCGGCCGTTCGGCAGCCATGGCTTCGATCGTCACGTATCCGTAGTCCTCGTCGAAGGGTGGATAAAGGACGGCGAGCGCCGTGAGGTACAGCTCCTGCAGCCGTTCATCGCTGACGCCGATCTCCAACCGGACCCTGTCGGCGAGCCCGTGCCGCTCGATCAGCTCGCGAAGCAGCGGCTCGTCAGGACCGCGCCCTACGAGCACGAGCCTCACCGGCGAGCGCACGTGCCGCATCGCCTCGATCGCGAGCGATTGACGCTTCACGGGTTCGAAGCGCCCCGGAAGGAAGATGTGGTCGCCGTAGGGGCCCGGGGACGCCTCCATGAGCGTCATCGTCGAGTCCGAGGGGTGATAGAGCACCTCGCCCTCGATGCGGAGCGATCCCCATAGTCGGCGCTGCACGTTGGCGGAGTTCGTGAAGATCCGCGACGACTCGTCGAGCCCCAGGCGATCGGCGTTGACGATCATGTCGCGGATCGCCGGCCCCTCCCGGATGCGTGAGAGGTCCGCGTACTCCGGATGGTCCCAGAGGTCATAGGCGGTCCGGTGCTGGTGGATGAGCCACACGATCTTGCGTTCGTGGTGGACCAGATACGCCGGGAACTTGAGCGCGATCACGGCGTCGACCTTGAGGCCGTTGGATTCGGAGATGTCGAAGCTCCGCCAGATGGCCATGTTGTGGGCCAGGCGCACGGGTGGGAACCATTGCCAGGCGATGGTGACCAGGTCCGCCTCGTGACCGGCATCCTGCAACGCGCGGACCAGCGCCTCGGCGTGCGCCTCCGCTCCCCCACGCACGAACGCGGCCTGCGGATGCAGGACCGCGATCCTCACGCGCTGGGTCCCCCGCCGCCCAAGCTGTTGTCCTTCTGAACGAGCAGCTGCCGAAGATCTTCGAGTTCGGCTTCCACCGCCAAAAGGCGGTCGGCGAGCGCCTTCGTAAGCTCGGCCTGCTCCGCGGTGAGCCGGTCATAGCGCCACGTGACGGGACGGGCCACGCGATAGAGCAGGTACTTCAACTGCCGCCGGCCCCGCCCGGCCGAGATGAGATTCGTCTCTCCGAACGGGATCACCACGTTCTCGTCCGCGCGGACCTGCGTCGCCAGTTCGCGCAGCCTGTCCCGCACCTGCGAGGTGGTCAGGTTGGAGTTCTCTGCGCGCTCTTGGGCCCAGTAAAGCTCTCGGGCCAAGGTGTCGCGGGCTTTGTCGTTCAGGGGTTTCGACGCCATCGTCAGGGAGCCTAGCAGCCGAACCTCGGGCACCCCGGGGGCTCACGCAGGGGTGGATGAACCGCCGGATGACCGCAGGAATACGGCCAGCGCGGAGTCGAGTGAGCGCATCGGTGGGAGACCGATGAGGTCGGTGTAGACGCTCGCGAGCGGTGAGTTCACCGGTCGAGGCGCAGGGAGACCGAGCGAGGCGGCCGTCTGCGCCTGCACGGTCCCCGGCAAGTTCCCCAGCTCCTTGATCCGCCCCAACACTTCGTACCAACAGGCGCGCTCCGATCCGGCGACGTGATAGGTCCCGAATCTCCCCGTGAGTAGCAGCGGCAGGATGCGCGCAGCCAGATCCCCGACGAACGTCGGGGTCCCGAACCTGTCCTCTAACCCTCCCGCGGTCTCTCCCAACCGCAGTCGCTCGGTCGCGGTGGAGATGTAGTCGTCCCCACCCCCGAACACGTACCCGGTTCGGACGATGAAATGCTCAGCGAGAACGGCGCGAACGTTCGCCTCGCCGGCAAGCTTCGCCCGTCCGTACACGCTGATGGGATCCGGGGGATCGGTCTCGTCATAGGGAGTCGGCTTGGCGCCGTCGAAGACGTAGTCGGTGGAGATGTGGACCAGGACGGCGCCTGCGGACCGTGACGCGAGCGCAAGGCTTTGAGGCCCGAGCG
>JAXDJY010000202.1:0-4053 GCA_034667445.1 Actinomycetota bacterium
CCCACCGCCGGATCATCGAGAACGTCGCCTTCGGACTCGAGATACGGGGCGTAGAGAAGGCCGAACGGATGGCGGCCGCGCAGGAGGTCATCGAAGTGGTCGGTCTGGAGGGGTGGTCCGACTCCTACCCGGACGAACTTTCCGGGGGGATGCAGCAGCGCGTCGGGTTGGCTCGCGCGTTGGCGACCGATCCCGAGATCATGTTGTTCGACGAACCGTTCAGCGCGCTGGACCCGCTGATCCGCCGCGATATGCGGACGAGGTGGTTCGACTCCAGAAGGAAGTGAAGAAGACGATGATCTTCATCACCCACGACCTCATGGAGGCGCTGAAGCTCGGCGACCGGATCGCGATCATGAAGGACGGGCACTTCGTCCAGGTGGGAACGCCGGAAGAGGTGGTCGCCCATCCTGCGGACGACTACGTGGCCGACTTCATCCGCGACGTCCCGCGGGCCCACGTGCTCACCGTCCGGACGATCATGCGACCGGCCGACGGTGCGTCGGACTACGCGGGCGACGTGGCGGCGACCACGGTCGTGCAGGATCTCCTTCCGATGGTCGTTGAGGAGCGCCGCCCGTACCGCGTCATCGACGGGGGGAACCAGATCGGCATCGTCGACCGCACCGCGGTGCTAACCGCGATGATCGAGGTCGCCGGCTGATGCAGGTTCGGACGGGCAAACCACCCGCGCAGCTCGAAGCCGAGGCCCGGGATGAACGGGTTGGCGTCGTCGATCGACAAGAGGCGAATGCCTGGCGTCGGCGGGTCATCTGGCTTCTGGCGATCGTTGCTGCCGTATGGGCCGGCAGCGTCGTGTTCTCGGGGGGCTTCCCCGCAGGACTGACGGTAGACGCGGCGAAGCCGTTCAACGCGTTCGCAGACTGGGCTTCGACCCATCAGAACACGAACCCGCTCTTCTCCAACTTCTTGACCCCGCTCAAAGATGGGGTGAATTCGGCCGTGGACCACCTCGTGCTCCTCCTCTCCCGGATGACGTGGCTGGGCGTCATAGCCCTCGTCTCCGCCGTCGCCGCTGTCGTGGCCGGCTGGCGTCTCGCGATCGTCTCGGCGGTGGGGTTCTTCGTGATCGGGCTGCTGGGGCTGTGGGAACCGGGGCTGGAGACGCTGGCACTCGTCTTGTTCGCCATGGTTGTCACGCTGGTCATCGGCATCCCAGTTGGTGTCTGGGCCGGGCGCCATCCCGCGGTTGACCGAACCATCCGTCCTGTCTTGGACGCGATGCAAACGATCCCTGCGTACGCGTACCTTGTACCGCTCGTGCTCCTGTTCTCGATCGGGGTCACGACCGCACTCATCGCCACCGTGCTGTTCGCGCTCCCGCCGGCGATCCGGCTGACGACCCTCGGGATCCGAGGCGTGGCTGAGGGCTCCGTTGAGGTCGGCCGCGCGTACGGAGCCACGTCCCGACAGATCCTCCGAAAGATCCAGCTCCCCTTGGCCCGGCCGTCGATCATGCTTGGGGTTAACCAAACGATCATGATGGCGCTCGGCATCATCGTGATCGGGGCCACGGTCGGGGTCGGCGGCCTGGGCGAAGTGGTGCTCACCGGACTGCAGACCCAGAGCGTCGGCGAGGCGTTGACCGGGGGCCTGGGGATCGTTGCCCTCGCTATCGTCCTGGACCGAGTCACGTACGGATGGAGCCAAGCCTCGCGTAAACGTCGTGGCCAGTCGAGTGTGGACATCTTCGGCTGGCAGATCTCGCGCCGCGTCGCCGTCGTTGCTGCCGTCGCGATCGTCGTGGTCGCCGTGGTGGTTGGGCGGCAGGTCATCCGCCAACAGGACTTCCCGACCGGGCTCACCGTCTCGATCGCTGGAAGTGTCGACACAGCCGTGCACACCATCACCAGGAACATCGGAAGCGCCACGCAGGCGATGAGCGACGCGATGGTGAAGGTCGGGTTGGATCCGTTGCGGAGCTTGCTGCTCGACATGCCGTGGTGGCTGCTCTGCGGCATCGCCGCGCTTGCTGCGTGGGGTGCTTCGCGCAGATGGACGCTGGCCGTGATGGCATTCGCGTGTCTGGCCGCCGTCGGGGTGATGGGGCTGTGGGTCGACGCGATGGACACGCTGAGCCAGGTGATCGTTGCGGTGGTGTCGGCTGTCGTGCTCGCCATCCCCATCGGCATCTGGTCGGCGCGGAACGACCGCGTCCACGCGATCCTCAAACCGATCCTCGACACGATGCAAACCATGCCGCAGTTCGTCTACCTGGTCCCCGCGGTCGCCCTGTTCAACGTCGGGCGCGTCCCGGGAGTGATCGCGAGTCTCGTATACGCGCTGCCCCCCGGGATCCGGCTCACCGACCTCGGGATCCGAGGGGTGCCCGCGGAGACGGTCGAGGCGTCCGTCGCGTACGGCGCGACGCCGTGGCAAACGCTGCGCAAGGTGCAGTTGCCACTCGCGCGACCCGCCATCCTTCTTGGGGTCAACCAGACCATCATGATGGTGCTCTCGGTTGTGATCATCGCCGGACTGGTCGGTGGGGGTGGCCTCGGGTTCCAGGTGATCCTGGGGCTCAACCACGATCCCGGCCTGGGCATGGTGGCGGGTATCTGCATCTTGCTCCTCGCCGTCGTGATCGACCGGATCACGCAGGCGATGGGACAGCCGGTTGCCGCCAAGGCCCGGAACACGGGGAACCACGCCCGGAAAGGGCAAGATGCGTCGCCCGAGACGCCAACGGGGGCGCCACTACGTACACCAGGACAAGGAGACATCCGACGAGAAGAGGGGGAAGGATGAAACGAACACGAAGAAGGTTGTTCTTCGCGGTGGTGGCACTCACCGCAGCGCTCTTGGCAGCCTGCAGCAACGTATCGTCCAGCAGCACGAACACCGGTGGGAGTGGTGGTGCTCCCGACAACAGCGGCACCACCATCAACATCGCGGTCAGCCCGTGGGTCGGTTCGGCCGCCAACGTGGCCGTCGCGAAACTGCTCTTGGAGCAGAAGCTCGGCTACACGGTGAAGACGACGAACATCGACGAGTACGCGCAGTTCCCGGCGCTGTCCAACGGTGACCTCGATGCGACACTCGAAGTCTGGCCGTCGGGGCACGCGAAGGACTACTCGAAGTACATCCAGTCGAACAACGGTGTCGTTGACGGCGGACTGAATGGGGTGGACGGGCAGATCGGCTGGTGGATCCCGACGTACATGCTGACGGATCACCCCGAGCTGGCTACCTGGGAAGGACTGAAGACCGACGCTGCGCTGTTCAAGACGGCAGAGTCCGGAAGTGCCGGTCAGATCCTCGACGGTGACCCGAGTTTCGTCACCTACGATCAGCCGATCGCGGACAATCTCGGTCTGAACCTCAAGGTCGTCTACGCAGGTTCGGAAGCCGCGGAGCTGTCGGCGTTGGACGCGGCGTATCAGAAGCAGGACCCGATCCTTCTGTACTTCTGGACGCCCCACTGGGCGCAACAGAAGTACGACCTGACGATGATCCAGCTCCCCGACGTCACGCCGGCGTGCACCAGTGCCGCGGCGAACGATGCGACGAAGTACGCGTGCGCGTATCCGCCGGACCCGCTGTACAAGGCCTTCAACTCGGATCTTCAGACGAAGGCACCTGCGGCGTTCGCGTTCCTGACGGCGATGAAGTACACGAACGACGACCAGAACGGCATCGGCCTGGACATCAGTAATGGGATGAAGGACGACGCCGCCGCGCAGAAATGGATCGACGCCAACCCGTCGGTATGGCAGCCGTGGGTGGACGCCGGCCTCGCAGCGCAGACATAACGAACCAACGATGACGCTGGGGCGGCCCCGCGCGGGCCGCCCTCCGCGTCCCTAGGAGAATGCGTGAGCGAACACGTACAGCTGCACATCGGCGGCGCCTGGATCGATGCGGAAGGCGGGGCCACCTTCGATGCCGCCAGCCCGTCGACGGGTGAGGTCATCGGGACGGTTGCCGAGGGCACCCGCGCCGACGCCCAACGGGCGATCGACGCGGCGAACGCCGCCGCTCCCGGCTGGGCCCGCCTCAGCGCGTTCGACCGGGCGGCCGCGATGAAGCGTG
>JAXDJY010000203.1:0-2567 GCA_034667445.1 Actinomycetota bacterium
CGGACATCCTCGCGCGTCACCTCATCGAGTCGGGGATCCGATGCCATGTGCGGACTCTCTCTCCGAGGGTCACTGCGGGCTCCCACGTCTACATGAAGATGTCCGGGCTGTACGAAGTGTGCGTCCACAAGGAGGATCTGCAGCGCGCCACCGCGCTCGCGCAGCGTCAGTTCCCGGAGACCCACGAGGGCGACGTGCTCGCTCACGGGCGCCTGTGGGGACCCGCGCTCGTCGGCAAGGAGGCGTACGTGCTGTGCCAGCTGCCGTATGAAGAGTGCTGGGACCTGGCGGGAGCACTGGTTCGCGCAGGCATCCCGGCGATCGTCTTGCCCGACGACGTCGACACCCCTGCGCCGCCCGCGCACATGACGTTCTCGGAGGCCACCTCCGACATACGTTCCGACGACATCGAGCACTTCATGTCCTACCTCACCGGCCGGTACCACCCGGATCGTCTCCTCGGAGAGCCGGCGCGTGACTACGTGCCCGTCGACGACCAGATGTTCACCGTGGTGGTGGAGGAGCCGCGGGTGAAGGAAGCCGCGGAGATCGCCACGCATCTGTACGGCGACCAGTTCCACCTGGACGGCAGCCCCTACGACGCATGACGGCTTCGGATCGATCGACAGACGAGAACCTCGACGATGCGGCCCCGGTCCCCCGCGGCACACTGACGGTCCTCGATCCGGCGGGCGACGAAGAGGCGCCGATGAGTCTGTTCGAGCAGGAGGAACGTCCCGAGCGGATGATCCTCACGAACATAGCCCGGGCCGACGCCGAGGAGTTCATCGGAGCGCTGGAAGCCGAAGGGATCGGCGCGAAGCTAGGGGATCCCACTGAAGGGGACGGCGTGGAGATCCTCATCCACGAACCGAACGTCGCCGTCGCGCAGGCGGTTCTCGTCGATTTCACGGGGGACGCGTCCCTTGCCGACGACATCGAACCCGAGGGCGGACACGACGACGGGATGGTGGAGGTCGGGCGGTTCTCCATGCTCGATGCGCAAGCCCACATCGACCGGCTACTCCGGGCGGGGCTCGACGTGACGCTACGACCTCCCCCGCCGGATACTCCCGCGATGCTTGCCGCCGCTGTGGTCTCGGTCCGTGAAGACGACGCGGCTGCAGCGCGAACGATCCTGGGCGTCACGATCTGATGAGCGGCGCGCAGAGAACCGTTGCTGGCGCCTCTCGCACCGATGCACTCGCGGCGTTCTCGGCGGAGTCCTGCGGCCCGGCCACCTCGTGGAGCAACGGTCCGATGGAGACCTACGGGCGCCACGAACACGGCTATCACAAGGTTCTCTTCTGTCTCTCCGGCTCGATCACCTTCCATACCGACGACGGCGACATCGAGCTTTCCGCCGGCGACCGGCTGGACCTCGAACCAGGAACCGGCCATTCCGCGACGGTCGGACCCCGCGGATGCCGGTGCATCGAGGCCTCGAGGTGAACGTCGGATTCCACGTCGACCAGGCGTGGTTCTCCGCACCCGGTGGGATCGGCACCTACGTCTCCGAACTGGCCCCCGCACTGGCTGCGGCCGGGACCGACGTAACCCTGTTCCGTTCCACCTGGGTCGACCCGGCTCCGTCTTGGATGCAAGGGTTCTCGACCGTCGTCGTGCCGGGCTCGATCAAGACGCTCTATCCGGCGTGGGACGTCGTCGGGCGGCCACCGCTCCCGCTGGAGCTGTCGTCGTGCGGCGTCATCCATGCCACGAACCATGCCGCCGTGCCACCCGTGCGCGAGGGACAGGCGCTCGTCGTGACCGTGCACGACCTGGCGTTCGATCGCTATCCGGATCTGTTCCCGCGGGAGTGGCGGCTCCTGTACCGAACGGGGATGCGAGCGGCGGTGAAACGCGCGCACGGATTCCTGGTCCCCTCGCGGTCTACGGCGGATGACCTGATCGAACGTGGAGCGGACCCCGCGCGCGTGCACGTCACGCCCCTGGCGCCCTCGGCGGCCGAGCGGTCGGAGGACCCGGCGACCGCGGTCTCCCGCTTGGGGATCGCAGAGCCCTACATCCTGTTCGTTGGGACGTTGGAGCCGCGGAAGAACCTGGTGCGTCTGATCCGCGCCTACCGGCAGGTCGCGCCGGATGTGCCGCACACATTGGTACTCGCGGGCAGCGACGGCTGGCAGGGTGCGGATCTGGACAACGAGGTCAACCGTTTGGGACCCGGCGGGATCGTCCGCACCGGTCGTGTCGGCGCGGAGGATCTCGACGCTCTATACCGCCGCGCGACGGCGTTCGTCTATCCGAGCCTGTACGAAGGGTTTGGGCTCCCAGTGGTGGACGCGATGGCGCGCGGCGTGCCGGTAGTGACGTCCGACTCCTCTTCGCTCGCCGAGGTGGCCGGGGACTGCGCGATCCTGGTCGATCCGACCGACGTTGCAGAGATCGCCGAGGGCGTGCACCGCGTGCTCACCGACCGCGCAGCGGCCGCCGACCTCGCCGCGCGAGGCCTCCACCGCGCGGCCGCTTACACCTGGGAGGCGACCGCCCGCGCTACCCTCAGTGCCTACGACGCGGCCGTCCGGGATGCATCGCTGTGAAGGTCT
>JAXDJY010000204.1:0-3352 GCA_034667445.1 Actinomycetota bacterium
ATGTCCGCGGAGGATCTTCATCGGGATATCGTCCAGTCCCGCCGAACTCCAGGCGGTCTCGAGCTCGAGGGTCTTCAGCGGGTCCTCTTCGATGTGAACGGCACGGATGTCGTCGGCACGGATGGTCTTCGCGTACTGCAACGCGTGGATGGTCTTCGCGTCGATGTCGTCAACCAGGAGGAGCGTCACCGGCCGCGGCCTGAGGGCGTCGACGGTGAAGGTTGCGAGATCACGTTCCAACTCTCTGTCTTCCCGTTCGTACTGCCGTGCCATCCGGACCAGCAGGACCACGAGCACGGGGACGAAGACGATGACGGCCCAGGCGCCCTGAGTGAACTTGTACCTCGCGACGATGGCCAGGATGATGGCCGTGGCGAAAGAACCGAGCCCGTTGACCGCGATGCCGAGTTTCCATCCCTTCTCGCGCAGGCGGAAGTGCCGTTTGGCCATCCCCGCCTGACTCAAGGTGAACGACGTGAAGACGCCGATCGCGTAGAAGGGGATGAGGTTGTCAACCTTGGCACCGAACGCGACCACGATGACGCCGGCCGCGACGGCGAGCGCGATGATCCCGTTGGAATAGACCAACCTGTGCCCTCGGGTCGTGAACTGACGGGGCAGGAAGTTGTCGCTCGCGTGGAAGTTCGCCAGGCGTGGGAAGTCGGCGAACGCCGTGTTTGCGGCCAGGACCAACACCAGTGTGGTCGCGGTCTGGAGCACGTAGAAGAGGACATGGCCGAATGCCCCAGGGCCGTAAACGGCGTGGCCGATGTCGGCCAGCACGGTCGAGTTGTTGTGGAGGTCGGGAACGATCTCCAGCCGTTTCGCGAGGTAGGAGATCCCAAGGAACATCGTGCCGAGTGTGGCGCCCATCCACATGAGCGTTGTCCGAGCGTTCCGCCATTCGGGCGGTTTGAACGCGGGGACCCCGTTGGAGATCGCTTCGACGCCTGTCATGGCGGTCGAACCGGACGCCAGGGCGTGGAGTCCAAGACTGAGGGGCACCACACCGAGAGCCACAAGCCCCAAGTTGTTGCCCCGTGCGGCCCACTCTCGGAGGGCGGGGGTGGAGTTCACGGCGTGGAGCGAGCCGGTGATCATCTTAAAGAGTCCTATCCCCAGCAGGGAGAACACCATCGCGATGAACACGTAGGTCGGCAGGGCGAAGATCCGTCCCGACTCCTTCACGCCCCGGAGGTTGCCGAGGGCGATCAGGGCGATGAACCCGACGGCCATCGGAACCCGGAGTGGAGAGGTGCCCGGCGCCGCGGCGATGATCGCCGCGACGCCTGCCGACGTGGACACCGCTACGGTCAATACGTAGTCCGTCAGGAGTGCGACGCCCGCCACCTGTGCGGGGATCAATCCGAAGTTGTCCTTCGTGACGATGTAGGCGCCGCCGGCAGATGGATACGCGCGGATCGTCTGCCGGTAACTGAACATCAAGATCGCGAGCACGCCCACGATCACGAGCGAGAGCGGCATGATCACTGCGAACGCCGCAGCGGCAACCGCACCGAACACGAACAAGGTCCGGAGCATCTCCTCGGTCGCGTAGGCCACGGATGAGAGCGCATCGGAGGAGAACACCGCCAGTGCGGTGAGCTTACCCAGGCGTTCGTGGATGAGGTGGGCGGTGGGGATCGGGCGCCCCAAGAGGAACCGCTTCGCGGCGTAGGCACGACCTTGCGGCAGCGGTTTCCGGGCGCTGTTCGATGACGGCGGCTCGGGGTATGCCGCGTCGTGTTCGGGTGTCTTCACCTTTGTGGGCACGCCTGGCAGCCTCTCCCTGGCCGGACTTGTGGGGATGTGTCCCTCCAGGGTCGGCGTACCGGCGTGAAGGGATCGTGAAGGATCGTCCGCCTCGTGTGAGGATGTTGTGAAAGCGGCTAGCGTTGCGGCATGCGCCTCGCCCAGCGTGTCGAGCAGTTCCTGCGGCCGGTCCACGACCCCTCACCGGCTCGTACTACCGCGATCGGCGCGGGCGCCGCGCTCATCGCCACGCTGTTCGCGCTGCCCCTCGCGCGGACGGGAGTGGAGGCGGCGATCCCGTTCTATCTGCTTGCGGTGATCCTTGCGTCGGCGAGCGGTGGTCTGTGGAGCGGCCTCATCGCGGCGGCGGTGTCCTCGGCCGGGATCACGTTCATCTTCGCGCCGCCGCGCTTCAAGCTCCACGTCGACCGGGTCGAGGATGTGCTCGCGACGGGGGTGTTCGTCGTCATCGCGGTGGTGGTCGGGTTGCTGGTTGCGCGCTCGGCCGATACCCGCGAGCGGGCCACACAGCGCGAACGTGACGCCAGGCTCCTGGGATACCTTGCGACGAAGCTCCTGTCGGGTGAGGAGCTGGAGCGCGTGTTGGACGATGTGGCCGCAGCTCTCCTCGAACCGTTCGGCCTGGCGGCGTGCCGGATCTTCGCGACCCTCGATGGGCACGAGATCCGATCGGAAGCCCACCGGAGCGGAGCCGTTGCTGAGGCCGGTGCGTTCGCCGAGGTCCCCATCACGATCGTCGGCGTGAAGCTCGGCCACGTCACGGCGATCCGTTCGGCCGGAGACAGACCCTTCTCCGCCGGTGACCGGGAGCTGCTGGAGGCCGCCGCACGCCAGATAGCCCTCGCTGTTGAGCGCGCCCGGCTGGGCGCCCGCGTTCGAGGGGTGCAACTCGAGGCCGAGACCAACGAACTCCGTGCCGCGCTCTTCTCAAGTGTGACCCATGATCTGCGGACCCCGCTGGCATCGATCAAAGCGGGGGTGACGAGCCTCCTTACCGGAACCGTCCACGACCCGGACCAGCAGCGGGAACTCCTCACGACGGTTCTCGAAGAGACCGACCGACTCAACCGGGTGGTCGGGAATCTCATGGACCTCGCCCGCGTGCGGGCCGGGGCACTCATGCCGGCCAGGGAAGCAACCGACGTCGAGGAGGTCGTGCTCGCCGTGGTTGCCCGCATGCATGCGCAGCTCGCCACGGTGCAGATCCGCCTTCAGATCCGGCCTGACCTTCCCGAGGTGTTCGTCGATCCGGTGCAGCTCGACCAGATCCTCACGAACGTCATCGAGAACGCAGCGCTGCACTCGCCGCACGGCGGGGATGTCGTCGTTTCAGCGGCCCTGTATCGAGATTTCGTGCAGATCCGTGTTTCCGATCAAGGGGGTGGCATCCCGCCGGCGGAACGACAACGCGTGTTCGAGGCGTTCTACCGTGGCGACGCCGAACCTGAGCGGCCGGGCACCGGACTCGGACTCGCGATCGTGCAGGCGATCGTGCTCGCTCACGGCGGGCGCATCTGGATCGACGGTGCGCCGGGCGGCGGGGCCGTGATCGCATTCGAGCTGCCGGTGGTGGGGGAGG
>JAXDJY010000205.1:0-6861 GCA_034667445.1 Actinomycetota bacterium
CCGAGCCGAGGGCCTCGCGGACGCGGCGATCGTCGGCGTGGCGGGTCATTCACTAGGTGAGTTCGCGGCGCTCGTTTCCGCGGGTGTCCTGACGCTTCCCGACACGCTCGAAGTCGTCGTGATCCGCGGCGCAGCGATGCAACGGGCGGGCGAAGAGCGACCCGGAACCATGAGCGCGCTCCTGGGTGTCGGCACCGAAGACGCCGACGCACTGTGTGAGGCCGCGCGCGGGAACGATGTCCTGGTCGTCGCCAACCAGAACTCACCCGTGCAGGTCGTGATCAGCGGCGGCGTCGCCGCCATCGAGCGGGCGGAGACGCTCGCCAAGGAGCGGAAGATCCGCGCGGTTCGGCTGCCCGTTGCCGGGGCGTTCCACTCCTCGCTCATGGAACCTGCGTCCGCGCCAATCATCGCGGCGCTGGACAAGCTCGAGTTCACCGCGCCGAGATTCGGGGTCGCGGAGAACGTCACGGGGACGCTGGTGCGTGACCCAGCGGAGCTCCGCGAACTGCTCGGGCGCCACGTGCTCTCCCCTGTTCGCTGGGAGTCGTGCGCGCGATCGCTCGCCGATGCCGGAGCCACCACCTTCATCGAATGCGGCCCGGGGGACGTGTTGACCAAACTCGCGAAGCGCGTCGTTCCGGGAGCGAGCGCTGTGGCAGCGGGAACTCCCGAGGCCGCGGCGGCCGCGCTCGCGCCCGTCGCGAACTAGTGCCGAGCGAGCAGCGCCGTTCCCCGTCCGATATCCTCGGCCGCGTGACCCGCACCGCAGCCATCGCTGGCGTTGGATCCGCGATCCCCCCCAACCGCGTGCCCAACAGCTATTTCGAATCCCTTGTCGAGACCGCCGACGAGTGGATCCAGGACCGGACGGGGATCGTCGCCCGGCACTTCGCCGAGGACGGCCAAACCACCTCTGACCTGGCCGAACAGGCCACCAGACAGGCGTTGGAGAGTGCTGGGATCGGCCCCGAGCAGCTGGACATGATCATCGTCGCGACCTGCACGGGCGATACCCCTATCCCCTCGACTGCGGTGTGGGTGCAACGCAAGCTCGGGGTCCGCTGCCCCGCGTTCGACGTGAACGCGGCCTGCGCCGGGTTCTCCTACGCACTGTCCACCGGGATCGCGTTCGTGCAGTCTGGTGTCGCGGAGACGGTGCTCGTGATCGGCGCCGAGGTCCTCTCGCGGGTTCTGGACTTCACCGACCGAACCACGTGCGTCCTCTTCGGTGATGGCGCTGGGGCGGTGATCCTCCGCCCAACCGAGACCGGCGGGGTCGAAGGATCGATCCTGGGTGCAGACGGCACCGCCGCAGAGATCTTGCTCATCCCGGGCGGCGGTTCGCGGATGCCCGCCACAGCGGAGACCGTCGCCGCACACGAGCAGTCGATCCGCATGCCGAACGGCCGAGAGGTCTTCAAGCGTGCTGTGGTCGAGATGGCTGCGGCGTGCCGGCAACTCCTTGAGAAGTCCGGCTACACGCCCGATGACGTCGACGTGCTGATCCCCCATCAGGCGAACGCCCGCATCATGATCGCCGTTGCCGAGCGTCTCGGCATCACCGGGGACCGCGCGGTGATCGATGTCGCGGAGGTCGGCAACACATCGGCAGCCTCGGTTCCTATCGCCTTGGATCGCGCGTGGCGTTCCGGACGGATCAAAGAAGGCGATCTGGTGCTGCTGACCAGTTTCGGCGCGGGACTGTCGTGGGGCGCGAGCCTGATCCGCTGGACGATGCAGGGGCCCGCATGAACAGGGTCGCCGTTGTCACGGGCGCCACGCGAGGGATCGGCCGGGCGACGGCCGAGCACCTGGCGCGCGCGGGGTGGACCGTAGCGATCGGCTACCGCAGCGACGAGGCCGCAGCGAAAGAGACCCTCTCCGCGCTCGAGGCGGCCGGCACACCCGGCCTCGCCGTGTTCTTGGACACAACCGATGAATCCGGCGTCACCGAGGCGTTCCGCCGGATCACGGACGAAGTCGGGAACGTAACGGGTCTGGTGAACAACGCCGGATTCAGTCAGGACGGGCTGCTCCTGAAATACAGCATGGAGACCTACGACAAGGTCATGGCGACGAATGTTCGAGGGTCGTTCCTCTGCGCGCGCGCCGCGATGCGCGGGATGCTCAGAGAGAAGTTCGGACGGATCGTGAACATGTCCTCGGCGGTAGCCCTTCATGGCAACG
The DNA here is from genome assembly GCA_034667445.1 of Actinomycetota bacterium. Classification (GTDB taxonomy): domain Bacteria; phylum Actinomycetota; class UBA4738; order UBA4738; family HRBIN12; genus JANXVR01. Next base: position 2,191 of record JAXDJY010000205.1, read on the forward strand.
CCGGGCAGACGGTGTATGCCGCGTCCAAAACCGCGCTCCTCGGCCTCACCACATCGCTGGCGCGCGAGATCGGGAGCAAAGGCATCACGGTCAACGCCGTCTGCCCAGGGCTGGTCGATACCGAGATGACGTCATATCTGGACGACCGTGCACGCTCCTACTACATGGACCAGACGCCTCTGGGTCGTACCGCCACGCTGGATGAGGTGGCATCGGTCGTTGCCTTCTTGATGTCCGAACAGGCGTCGTATGTGAATGGAGCCGTGATCCCCGTGGATGGTGGGCTCACGGCGTAGTCGCAACGTCGTTCGGCCGATACGCTCGTCCGAACCCGAGATAGCTGAGGAAGCAGGAGGACAGAAGATGGATCGTTCCGAGATCGAGGCTCGCGTTCGGAAGGTGCTGGCGGAGCAGCTGGCCGTTGAGGAGTCGCAGTGCGTGCCCGACGCGAGGTTCGCCGAGGACCTCAACGCCGATTCGCTGGACCTCGTCGAGGCCGTTCTGGCGCTCGAGGAGGAGTGGAGCATCGAGATCCCCGAGAACGAGATGGAGTCGGTGAAGACGGTCGGCCAGGCGGTCGACCTGGTGGCATCCAAGCTCGGGATCTGAGAGGGATCGTGGATCGGAAGAAGGTCGTGATCACCGGGATCGGGCCGGTCACCCCGATCGGGATCGGCGTCGACGACTTCTGGACCGGCCTCTCCACGGGAAGGAACGGCGTCAGACCTATCACGGCCTTCGACACCTCCGGCCTCTCGGTGACCGTGGCCGGAGATATCCCGGATTGGGACGTTTCCCGGTTCCTGGACCTCAAGCTCGCTCGACGGACCGACCCTTACGCCCAATACGCCATCGCCGCGGCGCAACTGGCCTGGGAAGACGCGGGCTCCCCCGAGCTCCCGTCGGAGCGCGGAGGCATCATCATGTCCACGGGCATCGGGGGCATCCAGACGCTCCTTGCCCAGCACAACGTCCTCCTGGAGAAGGGCCCGGGCCGGGTCTCACCGTTCATGGTCCCCATGCTCATGGCCAACGCCGCGGCGGGACACATCGCCATGCGGTTCGGCCTCACCGGCCCCAACTACTGCGTGGTAAGCGCTTGCGCATCCTCCAACCACGCCCTCGGTGAGGGGATGCGACTGATCCGCGACGGCTACGTCGATCTCTGTATCGCCGGAGGGTCGGAGGCATCCACCGTTCCGCTGACCGTGAGCGCGTTCAGCCAGATGACCGCACTCACGAAGAACCCCGACCCGGAGACGGCGTCACGTCCGTTCGACGCCGCCCGGAACGGGTTCGTGCTGAGCGAGGGCGGATGTGCGCTGATCCTCGAGTCCGAAGAACACGCGAAGGCGCGGGGAGCGCGCATCTACGCCGAGGTTGCCGGGTACGGTGCGAGCGACGACGCCCACCACATCACCGCTCCGGACCCGAAGGGGGCTGGCGCAACGCTCGCGATGGGCTGGGCGCTGAAGGACGCCGGAGAGGATGCCGCTGCGGTTGACTACATCAATGCGCACGGCACCTCGACCGAGCAGAACGACGCAGCGGAAACCGCCGCGATCAAGGCCGCTCTGGGCGAGGAGCAGGCGCGTGCGGTTGCCATCAGCTCGACGAAGTCGATGACCGGGCACATGCTCGGTGCCGCCGGCGCTGTCGAGGGTGCCGCGTGCGCCTTGGCCATCACCCACGGACTCATCCCGCCCACCATCCACTACGAGAGACCCGATCCCGTGTGTGACCTCTCCTACACGCCCAACCAGGCGAAGGAACTGGACGTTCGTCTCGCGCTATCGAACTCGTTCGGGTTCGGCGGACAGAACGCATGCGTCGCGTTCCGCAAGACCGCGTGAACCAGCTGCTGCTGCCGCCGCCGCCGCCGCCGATAGGATATCCGGGCGAGCCGGCCCCGTCGGCCTGGCCCGTCACGCCCTCGGGAAGGCCCCCGATGCCGGCGTGGCGGACCGCCAAGGCGGGATGGATCGCGTTGCACATCGTGATCGGCCTGGGGATCGGGTTCGGCGTTTTCATCGCGGCGGTACTCGCCATCTCATTCGGGCACTTCGACATCGAAGCGGTGAACCGCGTGGAGCTCGCGACCAGGATCAACAGCACCATCACGCCGGACCAGCAGCGGATCGTCGGCGGGTTCGGCGGCGCGTTCCTCCTGGCCCTTGCGGCCGGCGTTCTCGGGTGGCTTCTCTTCGTCTACCTGCGCGCACGCGCAACGATGCGTGTCGCCCTCTTGATCGCGATCCCGCTGGTCGCGGCGCTCATCGGCTACGGGCTGATGGCGGCCGTGCTGCCGAAGCTCCCCGGTTACTGATCCTCGAAGCTCCGGTGCCATCTGCCGGCGTTGAAGACGGCCATGATCGTCTGCCCGTCCACCATCCGCTCGAACCGGATGCGCTTCGGCATCCACAGCTCCCCCACGGCGAACGATCCGTCATCGAGCGGGATGAGCTCTCCCGCGCTCTCCTCGTTGTCGAGCGGCCAGTCGAGCGTGAGTGTTCCTTTGCGGAGTGAGATGACCATCACGGGGCTCCACGGGTCATCGTTCCGATACAGGCCCGGATAGGCCTCCCACTCCTTCGGGTGCGGGACCGGGGGAGGCCCCGACCACGCCCCGCCCCGGAACCAGTCGTTCCCGTGGAACGCCTCGACGACCGCGCCCGACGCATCGCGGCCAAACCTGAGCGCGTGGCGGTCGAGCGACGGGTGGGGCAGAAGGAAGGTGTCGGTGACCTCCTCCAAGGGATCTCGCTCAAGAAGGACGCCCAACGGTCCCTCGCGATACCGGAGCGACGGCCCCTCGGCCACAACCTCGAACGAACGACCCCCTTCGGCCGTGAAGGCACCCACGTACTCTCCCCCGTTCGGCACGTCGGTCGATGCGGGCGGATGCGGCATGGCGATCAACGCGGAACCGCCGATCGAACCATGGATGACGTTGAGTGCGTACTCGGCGAGCCCCGTCTTGTTCCCCATCCCGTTCTGCAGGATGACGCAGCCCAGCCCGCGTTCCGGTTGCGCCTCGAGATACGCCTCGAACCCGACCATCCCGCCCGAGTGCCAGATCGAGCGGACACCGTCCCGCTCCCCCACCCAGAACCCGTATCCGTACGCGAACCCGGGCGACTCCGGATCATCCACGTAGGGCCCGGTCAGCACGCCGAAGGCGTCGGACGAGAGGATCGGCTCCTGACCGCCGCTGACGAGCAACCGCGCATAGGCAGTCATGTCGATGACGTTCGACACGATGGAACCGTCGGCGGTGTTGCTGACGAGCCAGTTCGCCTGGACCAGCGGATGGTCCAGGCGCGCGGGACGGTCCGTGTAGAGGGGCAGGTACCCAGTCGCCAGTTCTATCCGGGTCTCGTCGAGGATCGCGCCTTGCGTCGCCGTCATCTGCAGCGGTCCGAAGATGCGCTCGCGAAGGAGATCGTGGATGGGGCGCCCCGTGATGTGCTCCAGAACCAGGCCGGCCACCTTCCAGCCATCGTTGGAGTACCAGAAGTGCTCACCTGGAGCGAACGTGGGTGGGGTTTCACGGAGTTGCCACGCAGCGCCGAGCCCGGTCGGTGCATCCTCGGTGCCGGCATGGAGCCCCGACGAGTGCGTCATGAGGTGATGCATCGTGATCGGGCCGAACGGCTGCGGGATCTCCAACCACGGGAGGATCTCGGTCACCGGTTGGTGAAGATCAAGCCGCCCGGTCTCAGATTCGGCCGCGGCGATCATCCCGGCGAACCCCTTGCTGATCGACCCGATCTCGAACCTGGTCTCGGGCCGGACGGGGGTGCCGCTCCCGACGTCGGCGAATCCTCGAACGACGACGCCGAGGATCTCGTGCCCGTCGGTGACCGCGAGTGCGAGACCCGGTGTGTGGCTGACCGGCAGACGGTGCTCGATGGCGTCCCCGATGAGCTCGAACGCCTCGGCGAGGCCGGGCACGGCCCTAGTCCCCGAAGAAGAGCTTTAGCTCGCGGGCGGCCGAGTCGGCCGAGTCGCTCCCATGGGCGATGTTCTCCCCGATCTGCGTCGCGAAGTCGCCTCGGATGGAGCCGGGAGGAGCCTCGACGGGGTTCGTCGGTCCCATGAGGGTTCGCCAACAAGTGATCGCATCCTCGCCGCTGATCTTCGCGACGACCACTGGGCCGCCGGTGATGAAATCGACGAGTTCGCCGAAGAAGGGCTTCGTTCGGTGTTCGCCGTAGTGCTCCTCGGCGACGTCACGCGGGATGGTGTACAGACGCATCGCGTCGATGCGCAGTCCCTTGGCCTCGACGCGGCGCAGCACCTCGCCGACGAGCCCGCGGCGGACACCGTCGGGCTTGACGATGAGCAGGGTGGATTCGATGGCCATTCAGTTGTCTCCCAGCGATAGACCGAGCGCCCGGTAGGCGTCCGCGACAGTGTACAGAGAGCCCGTTACCAGGATGAGATCGCCGGGTGCGGCGGCGGCGCGCGCCGCGCCGATGGCATCGGCCACGCTCGGCAGTGATTGCACAGGGACGCCCCGGGCGTCGAACCGAGCTGCCAACGCCACCGGATCCGCACTTCGGACGCTGTTGTTCTTCGTGACGAAGACCGCATCCGCGAGCACCGCGAGCGGTTCGACGATACCGTCCAGATCCTTGTTGGCGCTGGTGGAGAGCACCAAGTGCAGCC
>JAXDJY010000206.1:0-4704 GCA_034667445.1 Actinomycetota bacterium
CGTTCGGTGGATCGATGCGGATCGGGTTCGCCGGCTGAACCCGACGCTCTCGGCAGGCTTCCGGGGTGCCACCTACTGCCCGACGGACGGGTGGATCGATCCGCCCCGCAACGTCCGGGCGTACTCGCTCGCGATGGAGCGCGCCGGTGTCGATCTCCGCGAGCGAACCCCTTTCGTCGGCGTCCGTACATCGCGCGGGCGCGTGACCGGTGTGAAGACCGCGACCGGCGTCATCGGGACCGAGCGGGTCATCCTCACCGGCGGCCCGACCCTCCGCGAGGTCGGACGGTTGGTGGACGCCCGTTTCCTGGTTGGTGCCGCGCGCCATCAGGTCGTGGTCACCGAGCCGCATCCCGACTTCCAGGTGCCCGGCCGGCCTATGGCGTTCGACCTGGCCTCGGGCATCTACTGGCGGCCGGAGGACGGCGGCCTCATGTGGGGCATGTCGAACCCGAACGAGACGCCCGGACCGGCGAGAGACATGGATTGGGAGTACGTGCGCCTCATGGAGAAGAAGCTCAACCGCGTCGTGCCGATCACGAAGAAGCTCGGCATCCGCAAGGCGTGGGCTGCCACCATCGAGTACACACCCGACCACCTACCGCTCATCGGGCCGGTCACCCTCCGGGGCGGGGACGACTTGGAGGGCGCGACCGTCGCCACCGCGAACGGCCACGGGATGATGTGGGGTCCGGCGGTGGCGAGGATCGCCGCTGATCTGTCACTCGCCGGACGAACCCGGGTGGTCAAGCAGGCTGACCACTTCCGTATGGACCGATTCGACGACCGCGGCAACTCGCCGTTCACCGACCCGATCGCGCTTCCGTTCCCGGTCGCCGTCGATGACGACTGACGCATCGCGTGGGTGGCGCAGTTAGGAAAGCGAGACGTCGACGGCGATGAGCTCGGTGTCGGCAGAAGCTTCCAGTGACAACTCCCGCTCGTCGGAGAGCTGGGCTGCATCGCCCGTCTGCAGGTGCTCGCCGTTGACGGTCACGTCGCCTTCGATGACGTAGACGTACATACCGCGTCCTGCGCCGACCGGTTGCGACACAGTCGTTCCTGAGGTCAGGCGGGAGACGAAGACATGGGCATCTTGGTGCACCAGCACCGCGTCGCCGCCGTCACCGCTGATGGCTTTCAGCAGCGTGTCAGTGCGGTCCTCCGTCGTGAATACCTTCTGCTCGACGCCGGGAGTGAGATCCCTCTCCCGCGGCATGATCCAGATCTGGATGAAACGCATCGGCTCGGTCTGGCTGGCGTTGCGTTCGCTGTGCAGCGCGCCGGAACCAAGCGTCATCCGCTGCACAGATCCGGCGGGAAGAGGGCCGGGCGGTCCACCTACGTTGTCCTCGTGGCCGAAGAGTCCTTCGACGACGTACGTGAGGCCCTCGACGTCGCGGTGGGGATGCATGGGCCACACGGCACCAGGGATCAGACGGTCGTCGTTGAACACCCGCATAGTGCCGAACCCCATGTACTCGGGGTCGTGATACGAATCGAACGAATAGTGCCAGCGCGCTCGGAACCAGCCGCCGCTGACATCGCTGATCTCCGCGTCGCGGCGGACCCGGATGGTCACGGGATCAGAAAGAGATGACGGGACAGGTGAGCGTTCGCGTGATGCCTTCGAGGTCCTGCATCGGCATCACGACCTTCTTGGCGAGTTCGTCGAGGTCCGCGGCCTCCGCGCGAGCGATGACGTCGTAGGGGCCCGTCACGCCGTCGACTTGCGCGACGCCGTCGATGTTCGTGATCATGTCGGTGACTTGGCCGGCTTTGCCGACCTCGGTCTGAACCAGGATGTACGCAGTGACCATGTGGGCTCCTCCTGTCTCGGGCGACCATCGTAGGGGCGTTCTCGATCCGGCGCACATCGGCCCCCGTCGCACGTGCGACCTCCTGGTCACGCATGCTCGATGTTGCGCGTTTCCGGGGGGGCTGGGACACTCCCGCGCATGGCCAAGGTCGCGATCATCGGCGCGGGGAGCGTGGAGTTCACCCGGAACATCCTTGCCGATCTCAGTTCCTACCGGGAGCTGGACGGGCAGCTGCACGTGGCGCTCCACGACATCGACGCCGACCGGCTGGGCTACGCCCAGCGTGCAGCCGAGAGCATCATCGCCCGCCAACGCGCCGGCCACACGGTCAGTGCCCACATCGATCGGCGCGAGGCCTTCGAGGGTGCGGACTTCCTCATCAACGAGATCCAGGTCGGCGGTGTGGCGAGCACCTACCTGGACTTCGACATCCCACGCACCTATGGGGTGCACCAAACCATCGGAGACACGATCGGCATCGGCGGCATCATGCGCGGTCTCCGCACCATCCCGGTGATGATCGAGATGGCCAACGAGATGGCGATGCTCTGCCCCGACGGTCTCCTCCTCAACTACACGAACCCGATGGCGATGGTGCCGTGGGGGATCTACGCGGGGAGCGAGTGGCCGGCGGAGCGAACGATCGGTGTCTGCCATAGCGTTCGCGACACGCACGAGTTCCTCGCGGCTACCGTCGGCATACCGGAGGGGGACATCCGGTATGTGACCGCGGGTTTCAACCACCAGTGCTTCGTCTATACGTTCGAGAACCGGCACACGGGCGACGATCTATATCCGGCGTTGCGCGCCCGCATCGATGCCGACCCGGAAGGCTTGGGGCGCAGGGTACGTGTGGAGATCTTCAAGCAGTTCGGCTATTTCCCGACCGAGTCTTCAGAGCACTCCAGCGAATACGTCCCCTGGTTCATCCATCTCGACAGCCAGGTCGAGCACTTCCGCGTTGAGATCGACGAGTACCTCCGCCGTTCCGATGAGAACATCGCCGACTGGAAGGACATGAAGGAGCGACTGGACGCCGGCCAGGAACTCGACATCGACTTGAACGATGAGCTCGCGTCGCAGATCGTTCGCGCGGTCGAAACCGGCGTGGCGAGAGATATCTACGCGAACGTCCGCAACGACGAGCTGATCGACGGGCTCCCCGCAGACGCATGTGTCGAGGTCCCCTCGATCGCCGACAAGAACGGCGTGACGCCAACGCGGGTGGGGACGCTCCCCCCGCAGACCCTGGCCTTGAACCGCACATTCCTCAACGTGGTCGAGCTCACGGTCAGCGCGGTGCTGGAAGGACGACGCGATCACGTCTATCAGGCAGCGCTGCTTGACCCGAACACGGCCGCGCACCTCACGACGGCCCAGACCCACGCCATGGTCGACGAGCTACTGGCAGCCCACGGAGACAAGATCCCGGAACCGATCCGCCGCGGCTGAACGAAAAGGGGTCCACCAGCCCGGGGTCAGCCCAGACGATCGCGCAAACCGTCGAGGCCGCGCTGAAGGATCTCGTCATCCCCGACCCGCGAGCCGTACGCGACATCGGACCACGGCATCAACCGGAACCCGGCGTCGGCACGGATACGGAAGCCGATGTCTGCCTCCCCTCCATAGGCGCCGAGCGCTCGCTCGCCCGCGTCCGGTCTCCCCCCCAGGATCCACGCGAAGTCGGCGGCCGGATCGCCGACCTCCACGTCACCCCAGTCGATGACGCCTGCCAGATCACCGTCGTCGCCGATCAGAACGTGCTGCGGCGCGACGTCACTGTGGGTCAGACATGTTGCGAATCGCCAGTTCGCGTCGTCGTCCAAGAACGACGTCAGCAGCGCGTCGAGTTGTCCGCCGATCGCCGAACCGAGGATCGAACGGGTAGCGGCCATCTTCCCAGCGGCGTCGGTTCGTCGTTCCGCACGGACCACCTCGGCGGGGCGCGACCGAAGAGCGACATACTCCGGGGGCATGAGATGCAGGTCGTAGACGAACCTGCCCAGCCGTTCGGGCCAGATGCCGTCTCCAGCCGTGTCCATCGGGACACCCTGGATGAACTGGTACACGATGCACGGAGGGTCCTCCGTCGAACCGAAGCGCGGGACCGGGACCGGCGCCGATACCTCCGCGGCGATCTCGGGCAGCATGACGAGCAAGCGGTCGAGCGTAACCGCGGGCCGTCCGCTCGGCCTCGCGAACTGGGCGACCAGGTCGCCGTTCACCTTGTAGGAGAACGTGTCCCAACCATCACCGAAGGGCTCCATCGTCCGCACGGCGAGATCCGGGAAACGGTTCTCCAGCAGCGCGCGGTGCTCCTCGGCGATCACTGGGCGTCGGTCGCTGAGGACTCAGGTTCGAGGTCGCGATGGGAGAGCGCCGGCGTGGACAGCGCGAACCACGCGACGACGCCCCCGGTAAGCGCCAACACGGATGCGCCCGCGTAGAGCGTCGTCGCTCCGGCGTGTTGATAGACGTAGCCGCCGATACCGGCCCCCAGGATCGGGCCGATACCGAACGCCACCATCCCGGTGATCGAGTTCCCGCTCGAGTAGAGCGACTCGGGAAGGAGCCGTCCGACGACCACCACCGATGTGGTGAACAAAAGGGCGAACCCGGCTCCCTCGAACACCGTCAGCATCGCGACGATGGTCGCGTTCGCGATGAGCCCCCACAGCAGGAATCCGATGGCATACACGACGCACCCCAGCGCATAGACCGACCGGAGCCCCATCTGCCGGTGGAGCTTCGCGGACCAGCGCATCACGATGACCTCCACGAGTCCGCCCATCGCGGTTCCCACGCCAACCAGGAACGGGCCGCCTCCGCCGCTCTCGATCTTGATCGACAGGAAGTTCCATGCGGCGTTGAACCCCGTCCACAT
>JAXDJY010000207.1:0-10237 GCA_034667445.1 Actinomycetota bacterium
CGCCGAGGATGGCCTCACCGCCGCCGAGGTGGCGGCCCGTGTCGCAGACGGGCGCATCAACACGCTTCCCGATGCACGAACCAGGACGGTCTCGCAGATCGTTCGCGCCAACGTGCTCACTCGGTTCAACGCGCTGCTCGGCTCGATGTTCGTCCTGATCCTCGTCACCGGGCACCTGCGCGATGGATTATTCGGCCTGGTCCTGGTGGCCAACGCGCTCATCGGTATCGTCCAGGAGGTCCGCGCGAAGCGGACCCTGGACCGACTCACCCTGCTCACCGCGCCGAAGGCTCGGGTGCGCCGTTCGGGCGCCGAGATCGATCTGCCCGTCGGCGACGTCGTACAGGACGATCTCCTCATGGTCTCTCCCGGTTCCCAGCTGGTCGTGGACGGTGAGGTGACGACGAGCGAGGGACTTGAACTGGACGAATCACTCCTCACGGGAGAATCGGACGCCGCGCCGAAGGCCGTAGGTGACGCCGTGCTCTCGGGCTCGTTCGTGGCGGCGGGGAACGGGTCGGTTCGGGCGACGAAGGTGGGCGTGACCGCGTACGCCGCCACCCTGGCGGTCGAGGCGAAGCGCTTCGCCCTCACCTCCTCGGAACTCCGATCCTCGATCGACCGGATCCTGACGTGGGTGACGTGGGCGATCGTCCCGACCGCAGCACTGCTTTTCGCGAGCCAGCTCCGCCACCATGCGGATTGGCGTGCCGCCGTCACCGGGGCGGTGGCCGGAACCGTCGCGATGGTTCCCGAAGGATTGGTGCTCCTCACCAGCGTGGCGTTCGCCATGTCCGTGCTCCGTCTGTCGCGCGCGCACGTGCTGGTGCAGGAACTGCCCGCGGTCGAGGGTCTGGCCCGGGTCGATGTCCTGTGCATCGACAAGACCGGCACCCTCACCGAGGGACGGCTCACCGTGCGGTCGGTGGAACCGCTGACCGGGGCGACGGACGTAGCCTCCATCCTCTCAGCGTTCGCGGCTGCGGATCCATCTCCGAATGCGACCATGCGCGCGATAGGTGCATCTGCCGGTACCGCTCCGCAACGGCGTGTTTCGGGTGCCGTCCCGTTCTCGTCGACCCGCAGATGGAGTGCGGTGGCGTTCGAGGACGGCGATGCCTTCATCCTAGGTGGAGCCGACGTGATCCCCGGGCTGTCCGATCCTGCGGCGGCGAGAGCCGCCGAGCTGGTCGCCGACGGTGGCCGGGTCCTGGTCCTGGCCGCGTCCTCCGACGGCTTGCCCGATCCTGCGGGCGATCTTGATTCTCCGGCCCCGCTCGCGCTCATCTCCCTCGGAGATACGATCCGCGCCGACGCGGCGGAAACCCTCGCGTATTTCGCCGAACAGGATGTCCGCGTCATGGTGCTGTCGGGCGACGATCCCCGCACGGTCGGAGCGATCGCCGCGCAGCTCGAGGTCCCCGGTGCCGACCGAGCCGTGGACGCCCGCGATCTTCCGGACGACCCTGCTGCGCTCGTTGCAGCACTCGCTCAAACGAACGTGTTCGGGAGGGTGACGCCACACCGCAAGCGCGACATGGTTGCGGCTTTGCAAGCGGCCGGACACACGGTCGCGATGACGGGCGACGGCGTCAACGATGCCCTCGCCTTGAAATCTGCAGATATCGGCATCGCGATGGGATCGGGGTCGGACGCCACGCGCGCTGTCGCCCAACTCGTGCTGCTCGATTCCCGGTTCTCCACCATGCCCGCGGTGGTCGCGGAGGGTCGCAGGGTGCTCGCGAATATCGAGCACACATCCGGCCTTTACCTGACGAAGACCGTGTACGCGATGCTCATCTCGCTCGCGGTCGGCGTGGCCGGCTTCGCGTTCCCGTTCCTTCCCCGCCACCTCACGCTGATCGGGGCCATCACCATCGGCATCCCCTCCTTCTTCCTGGCGCTCGCCCCGAACGCCCGGCGGTTCCTCCCGGGGTTCCTCCGGCGTGTGGTTCGCTTCGCGGCGCCCACCGGCGCTCTCGCTGCCGTGGCGACGTTCCTCGCCTACGCGTTGGCGAAGGGTGAGCCCGGCGTTTCGCTTGCCGGGGCACGGACAACCGCCGTGATGGTCTTGACGTGGATCGGGTTGTTGGTGCTGTCGATCGTGGCCGCCCCCTTGCAGGGGTGGCGCCTCGCACTGGTGGGCGCCATGGCCGGCCTGTTCGTGCTGGCGATGACCGTCCCCGGGTCGCGGACGTTCTTCGCCTTGGAGGTGCCGAAACTCATCGTGTGGCTCGCCGGTATGGGGATCGCCGCGATCGTGTGGTCCTTCGCCAGGCTGTTCGTACCCCAGTCCAGGCCGGTCGGGGATACCACCGGATGAGCGAAGCGCGCGTTAGGCGCCGAACCGTTCGGCGAGCTCAACCGCGGCGCGCTTGCCGAGGGAGACAGCGATCCGTTGACGCTCGAGGATCTGTTGCAGGGTGAGCGCGTTCTGCGGGATCGGGTTCGCCTCGAAGAACGCTTGGATCTCATCGGCGATGTCGGGGTCGGTTACGTACCGAACACCGCTCGCCAGATAGATCATGTTGGATGCGGCGAACCGCACGTTCGCCTCGGCCCAATGTTCGGAGAGGAACCGCCATACCCTGGCGCCCTGGTCGCGATTCGTGACGGCCCGCCCGAGCACGAACGGTCCGTCCTGTGTCCTAACCTCCTCGCTCAGCGCCGCCTCCAACGTTCGGTCCATCAGCGCGTCGTCACGGAAACGTGCAAGAGCGCTCAGATAGCGTTGCTGCTGCTGCGGCGTCGACCCCTTCGCGGCGATGGAGCGAAAGACCGCGTAATCCTCCGGCCCACCCGTCGTGGCGACGATCTCGACCGCGGCCGCCGCAAGCGAAGCGTCCACGTGATCGCCCGCGCGAGCCTCTCGCTCCAACTCGCGTGCTTGCGCCTGTGCCTCAGGGTCGTCGCCGGTGATCGCGAGTGTAAGGACAAGCATCCCCCGAAGCGTTCGCGTCAGGTCGGACTCGTTCTCGCGCGGCTCCCAACCCAGTCGCTCCACTGCGGGACGGACCAGTTCGCGCACCATGTCCCGGAAGGCGTCGCGGGGCCCGCCTTCGAGGAACCGATCGCACCAGCCAAGTCCAGCAACGATCGCCTGCCAGACCGTCAGTTCCGTCTCGTCCTTGAACCGCAGCACCAGATCGATGAAGTCGCCGGCGTTCGCGTGACCGCCGACGACCGCCGCCCACGCGTCGTCGACGAACCCCGCCCGTTCGATGGGCGAGAGCTCGGTCAGGGCGGCGGTGGCCAGCCGCGCGCGGAGTTCGGGGTCGGCGTACCACACGCGTGCGAAGCTCGCGCCGTCCGCGTTGACCACCAGCGGGGAGTCACCGACCAGCAGGATGTCGGCGCCTTCTGCCTCCAGCAGGAGCCACCGCACCTCTCTCCCCTGCCGAACCGCAAGCGGCAGCGGCCATGTGGTCTGCGTCGAGAGCCCGTCCGCGCGGTAGCGAGCCTGCGTGAGATGCGCGACACCATCACGCACGGTCACGGTGACCTGCGGGTAGCCACCCTGGAAGATCCAGGCATCCATGATCCGCCGAACCGGTTCGCCGGTCTCTTCTTCGAGCGCATCCCAGAGGTCGTGCGTCTCGGTGTTGGCATACGCGTGCGCGCGAAGGTACCTGCGGATGCCATCTCGGAACCGGTCCGGCCCGAGATACTGCTGCAGCATCCGCAGGACGGCGCCGCCCTTCGTGTACGTGAGCGTGTCGAACATCCCGCTCGCGTCATCGGGGGAATGCACGGGATATTCGATGGGTCTCGTGGACTCGAGTGAGTCAACCTCCAGCGCGTTGACACGCTGGCGAGCGAACAAGCTCCAGATCTCCCATTCGGGATGCAGGTGATCGACGGCGAGCATCGACATGAAGGTGGCGAACGCCTCGTTCAGCCAGATCCCGTTCCACCACCGCATCGTGACCAGGTCGCCGAACCACATATGCGCGAGCTCATGGGCTACAGTCTCCGTGGCGTCGAGCAACTCCTGCTGCGTCGCCGCGTCGGGGTCGATGAGCAGGTAGGTCTCGCGGTAGGTGATGCATCCCAGGTTCTCCATTGCTCCCTGCGCGAAGTCCGGAAGCGCCACGTGATCCACCTTCGCGTCGGGGTAGGGGATGCCGTAGTACTCGGCGAAGAAGTCCAACGACCGAACGCCGACGTCCTGGCAGAACGCCGTCAGCGCGCCCTTGCCGGGAACGTGGGCGATCCGAACAGGCGTGCCGCTCGCGTCCGAGGGTTCGGTCAGCTGCAGCGGTCCAACCACGTAGGCGACCAGGTAGGAGGACATCACCATCGTTTCGGCGAAGGCCACGCGCACGCGCCCGTCGTCGAGCCCTTCGCGCGAGATCTCGGGGCCGTTCGAAAGCGCCGTGAGCCCGTCCTGGACGATCAGGGTGATGCTCCATGGGGCCTTGAGGTCAGGTTCGTCCCAGCAGGGGAACGCCCGACGCGCGTCGGTGGCCTCGAAGTGCGTCGTGCCGATCCACCGCTCCGTACCGTCCGCATCGGTGTAGCTGGAGAGGTAGAACCCGGTGAGCTGCCGGTTGAACTCCCCGGCGAACCGCACGGAAAGTGTCCACTCCCCCGGGGCGGCCGGCGATTGCAGCTCAAGGTGTGCGCGCTCCGCCTCAGGGTCCATCCTGATCTTCGCCACGTCGATCTCGGCGCCGTCGGCTGCGACCAGCGAGGCGCTCTCCAGGTGCAGGTCTAACGCGTTGAGCGCGATCTCGGTGACGGGCTCCTCGACCGAGACCACGACGACCTGCGTTCCCTTGAACGTCCCCGCCTCGAGGTCCGGCTCCACCGTGAGGGCGTAGTGGTGGGGGATAACCGACCGCGGCAACCGGTACCGAGCCTCCGAATCCTGGTCCATGCCGCTCCTGTTCAGTCCACGTAGGTGAGCCAGTCGGGGTAGCGCGGGTTCTCGCCCTTGGTGGCGGCGAAGAACGCGCCCTGCAGCTCCTTGGTGACGGGCCCTCGATGGCCCTCGCCCACCACCCGATCGTCGACCTCGCGGATCGGCGTCAGTTCGGCCGCGGTCCCCGAGAAGAAGCATTCGTCCGCGTTGTAGAGATCGGTACGAACCAGTGCCTCTTCCTTCACGGTGTAGCCGAGATCGCGGGCCAGCGTGATCACGGTGTTCCGCGTGATGCCGTCCAAACACCCAGCGGAGGTCGGCGGCGTGGTGAGGATGCCATCGCGTACGACGAACACGTTCTCCCCCGACCCGTCGGTGATGGTCCCGGCTTCGTTGAGCATGATCGCCTCGTCGTAGCCGGCCTTCAGCGACTCGACCTTGGCCAGGACCGAGTTGATGTACTGGCCGCTTGCCTTCGCCCCCGCCGGCAGCGAGTTCTGGCTGTTGCGCCGCCAGCTGCTGATCTTGATGCGGACACCTTGCTCGAGGGCGCCCTCGCCGAGGTAGGCGCCCCACGGCCAGACCGCGATCGTGACGTTCACCGGAGCGTTGAGTGGATTCACCCCCATCTCGCCGTACCCGCGGAACGCCAGCGGCCGGATGTAGCAGGCGTGCAGGTCGTTCGCCCGGATCACGTCCTTCGTCGCATCCACCAGGGCTTCGTGCGAGTAGGGCAGGTCCATGTGATAGAGCTTCGCGCTCCGCTCCAGCCGGCGGAGGTGTTCGTCGAGGTGCCAGACGGCCGCGCCGCGTGAGGTCTCGTATGCCCGGATGCCTTCGAATACGCCGCTGCCGTAATGCAGAGCGTGGCTGAGCACGTGGACCGTGGCGTTCTGCCAGTCGACGAGCTCTCCGTCCATCCAGATCTTCTCGACCTCGGTGATCGGCACCGGAACCTCCTGGTGTGTGGGCGCGGGTGCACCGCAGCGGTGGTAGGACAGGATACCGAGGTCAGCCGGTCGGCGACGAACCTGCCGGGACCTCGTAGGCGTGCCATTCGATATGGAAGACCTGCTGGGCGGCGTCAAGGTCGCCGAATCGTTCCTGAGCCCACTCGCGCGTTTCCTGCGCGCAGCGCACACGCGTCTCCTCGTCGAGCTTCCAGGTCCATGAATAGATGTTGTGCTCGGTGGCGTCGATGAACTCCGCGAGCGATTGCCGGTCGGGATCGTCGAAGGCCGACATGAGTCGGACCCGGCACCCGAGCGTCTCCATATGCGCATCGAGCGACGCCCAATCCGACCACGGGAGTCCGATAGGTCGTGACACGATCCCGGCAAGTTCCCGGTAGTGATGTTGCACCTCGAACTTCGACCCGCCGAACCCGCCGATCTCGCCCACCACCACTCCGCCGTGCACCACCACGCGGACGGCCTCCGTCATGACGTCGCGCCAATCGCGGATGAGGTGCAGGACCCAGCGGAAGTAGGCGCCGCCGAAACCGCCATCCGCGAACGGCATCTCCGTCGCGTCGCCGATCACGACCGGGAACGGGGGCCGCCCGCCGGCCTTCTCCCCAACCTTCGAGAGCATCGGCACGGAACGGTCGAGACCCGCGACGGCCACACCTCGTGCGTGCAGCGCGAGCGCCACCTGTCCGGTGCCGATGCCGACCTCGAGCACCCTCCCTCGCCCGGCGAACTCCGCCGTCAAGATCTCGGCCATCCTCTCGGTCCCCTCAGCGGTGTACCCGCGCGTGGCGTCGTAGCGCTCGGCGATCCGGTCGTAGGAAACGGAGCGTTCGCTCACGCCACTATCGCGCGGCGTTCGCGCCCAAGGTCTCGTAGCGCGGGACGTGGGCGATATCCGGCACGTCCGGGCGCCTGGGCACCGTTCCTCCGAGGTAGGCGTCGGCGAGCATCTTCACCCACATGTAGGGGCCGGCCTCCCACGACACACTCAGCGGGCCCGCCCGGTAGCCTCGGCCTCCCGCGCTGCGCTGTAACGACTCCACGGCGGCCCAGTCTTCGCGATTGGTGATGTCCCAGAACTCGGTGGCGTACGCGGGTGAGAAGTCCGGCAGGTCGAACGCCTCGGGCGGGAATAGCCATTCGCATTCGACGTAGCAACGATCGGGGGCGAGGGGTTCGATGCGGTGCGTGAGGACGTAGTCGGGGT
The DNA here is from genome assembly GCA_034667445.1 of Actinomycetota bacterium. GTDB lineage: Bacteria > Actinomycetota > UBA4738 > UBA4738 > HRBIN12 > JANXVR01. Next base: position 7,043 of record JAXDJY010000207.1, read on the forward strand.
GTGGGCTGATCAAGAGGTTGGGCCAGATACCGAAGTAGCCGACCTCCCGTCGTTGCCGAGGGTCGAGTGTGGGGATCGGAACGCCCCCCGACTTCCCATCGAGGGACATCGTCTCCGCGTCGGGCCGAAGATCCATCGGACCCGCGACGAATAGGCCTTCGAGCGGGATCGAGTAGCCGCTATCGGGAGGCGTGACGCGGCAGAGTTCGGGGTGGATCTCGGAGCAGTGGTAGCACTCTTGGAAGTTCTCGTGGATGAACTTCCAATTCGCTCGCACCTCGTATCCGTGCCGAGCGGCGACGACCAACCGGTCGGGCTGGTGCGGCGCGAGCAGTTCCCACAGGTTCCCGAACTGCCCCTCGAACGTGAGGCCCTCCGGATCCGCTTGCAGGAACGCCCAGCCACCGGCGGTGCGCTCGCCTGGGGCTCGCAGATGCGTTCCGGCTCGGCCGACGCACCTCCAGGAGCGTGAGAACCACCGGTCGCGCTCCCAGCCGAGGACGTCGGGTGACGTGTACGCCTCGCTAGGAAGTCCGACCGACGAACCGAACGGCGCCGCCGCGTGCTCCAGCGCTTCCCGTCCGAGCAGATCTACCACCGTTCCGGCCACCATGCGGGCCATCCTAGCCGTGACGGGGACCGGGGCGGAAGCGTTCAGCTCTTCGCGGGGATCTCTTTCTTCGGGTCGAGGAAGGGCAATGGGGTGACCGTCGCGGTCATCGGACCCTCCGGAGACGCGATGTCAAGCTTGGTACCTGCGCCGGCGTGCTCGATCGGCACCCAGGCGTACGCCATGTTGACGTCCAGCCGCGGCGAGTGTCCGGCTGACGTGAGCCGACCGACCTGCCCACCGTTGATCTTCACCGGCCAGTAGTCCTCCAGCCACATCCCCAACGGAGGTCCATCGATGATCGCGCCAACGAGTTTCCGCGAGACCCCGTCGACCCTGATCTTCTCGAGCGCACCCCGGGAAACGAACTCGTTGTCGTTGTCGAGCTCGACAAGGCGCTCAAGCCCCGTGATCTCGTAGGGGTTGTTCGTACTGTCCATGTCGTTGCCGTAGTTGAAGATCCCGGCCTCGAGTCGCCGTTGATCGCTCGGCGCGGTCGGCCGGAGCTCGAACTCCTCGCCGGCTTCAACGATGGCGTCCCAGAGTTCGATCCCGCGAGAGGCGTCTCGGAGGTAGACCTCGTAGCCGAGTTCGGCGGTCCACCCCGTACGTGAGACCACAACGGGGATCCCATTGAGTTCGGTCTGCTTGTGCCAGTAGTACTTCTGGTCCGCGACCGTATCCCCGAACAGCTTGCGCACCAACGGCTTCGAGAGGGGCCCCTGGATCTGCAGCGGGCTGACGTCGGGTTCGCGGATCTCCACGTCCATGTTCGCGAACGCCTGGACGCCCTTGGCATACAGGAGCGTGTCCGAATCGGCCAGAGAGAGCCAGAAATGGTTCTCGGCCAGCTTCAGCAGGATGGGGTCGTTCACGATCCCGCCGTCGGGAGCGCAGATCAGCACGTACTTGCATTGTTCGGGCTGGGTCTTGGACAGGTCACGGGGCGTGAGCAACTGCGTGAACCGGTTGGCGTCGGCGCCGGTGATCTCCACCTGGCGCTCGACGGCGACGTCCCAGAGCGTCACCTTCTCGACGAGGTGCCAGTACTCCTTGACGTCGTCGTCGTAGAGGGTGGGGATCAGCATGTGGTTGTACAGGTCCCAGCTGGTGCAGCCGGCTTCGACCGTGCGCTGGTAGTACGGAGACTTCTTGTAGTACGTCGCGTGGAAGAACGGGAACGAGTTGTTGAGCGCTGCCATCCGGGGGTTACCTCCTTGCGATCTTGCGATCGCGTTTGATCTCTCTGACCATGTTGTAGGCGGGGATGCCACACACGCCCCCGCCCGCGTGGGTCGCCGATGAGCATTGATACAGCCCCTTGATCGGCGTCCGATAGTCGGCGTAGCCGGGAGCGGGCCGCATGTGGAACAGCTGTTCGGCCGACAGTTCGCCGTGGAAGATGTTGCCGCCGATCAGACCCCACTCGTGCTCCATCTCGAACGGCCCGATCACCTGTCGGTGCAGGATGCTGTCCTTGAAGCCGGGCGCAAGTTCGTCGTAGCCGGCGATCACACGGTCCGCGTAGGCCTCAAGCTCTTCCGCGTGCGGTTTCTCGCTCCACTCCGCCGGGACCCACTGGGTAAACAAGGACACGATGTGCGTACCCTCGGGACTCAGCGTTCTGTCGTGGACGGTGGGCATGCAGCCGTCGCTGAACGGCGCGGTTGCCGGTCGCCCGGCGCGGGCTTCCTCGAACGCCTTCTCCAGATACGCGATGGAATGCGCCAGTTCGAACCCTCCCGTGAGGTCCGTCATGTCGGGGTTCGAGGTGAAGACCGGCGCCTTCGAGAGGGCGCAATTGACCTTCACGGTGCCGCTGCGCGTCTGCCAGTTCCGGATGTCGTCCACGAACTCCGCCGGGAGCTCGGCCGCGTCCAGCTGCTCGAGGAACGTGATCTTCGGATGCACGGCCGTGACCACCAGCGGGGCGGCTATCTCCTCGCCACCCTCGAGGATGACGCCCATCGCCTGTCCCGCCGCTGTGCGGATCTTCGCCACACGTGCGTTGCAACGGATCTCTGCCCCGGATGACGTCGCGCTCCGCTCAATCGCGGCAGCCACCGCACCCATCCCGCCCTCGGGGACCGCCCACGCGCCGAGATGTCCGTCGCCGACATCGCCGATCGAATGGTGGGCCATCACGTACCCGGTACCCGGTTCATGCGGCCCCGCCCATGTGCCGATCAATCCGTTCAGCGCCATCACCGTCTTCACTTGGTCGGACTCGAAGAACCGGTCGAGCAGATCGACGATGGACATCGTCATCAGGCGGGTGACGTCGGCCACCCCGCGAACCTTGAGACCCCGGTAGCGCCATGCGACCTTCAGCTGGTCCCGGAGGTCTTTGAGGCTTGAGGACCCGACTTTCGGCGGCGTTGTCATGAGAAGGGGGCCGAGCACGGCTGCCAGCCCTCCGATCCACGCGCCCCACTGCTCGATGGCGTCCGCGTCGTGGCGGGAGAACTTGGCGAACTCCTCATAGTTAGTCTTCGCGTCGTCGTCGTACTGCGCGATGTAGCGACCGTCGGGGAATGGAAGGAAGTAGGGCCCTGTGGGGAAGAACTTGTAGCCATGTTTCGCGA
>JAXDJY010000208.1:0-2613 GCA_034667445.1 Actinomycetota bacterium
CGATCTCCGGCTAGGAATCGAGAGCCGCGCCGCCGTCGCCACGCGCCACATGGTCGAGGGCGACACGACCTTCGTCTCGCTCGAGTGGGGCGATCCTGCCCACCCGGGTCCGCGGACCTGGGAGGAGGCTGAGGACAGGATCTGGCGGACGTCGGACTTCTGGCGAGGCTGGTTGAACATCGGAGACTTCCCCGATCACCCGTGGCGGACACACCTTCAGCGGAGCGCCCTGGTCTTGAAGGGGCTGACGTATGCGCCCACCGGCGCACTTCTGGCGGCCGCGACCACGTCGCTCCCCGAAGATCCCGGCGGCGAACGGAACTGGGACTACCGCTACAGCTGGGTTCGCGATTCCACGTTCGCGCTGTGGGGGTTGCACACCCTAGGGTTCCACTTCGAGGCGAACGGGTTCTTCAACTTCATCCGTGACCAGATGCGCGACGGGGAGAACCTCCAGGTCATGTACGGCGTCGATGGCGAGCGCGACCTCACGGAGTACACCTTGGAGCACTTGGAGGGATACGAACGCTCCCGGCCGGTGCGGGTCGGAAACGGTGCCTACGACCAACAGCAGCACGACGTATGGGGCGCGCTGCTCGACTCCATCTATCTGCACCATCGCGCCGGCGCGTACCTGGGCGAGGACTTCCAAGATGACATGGCGCGGCAGGTCGAGATGGCCGTGGAGCGCTGGAAGGAACCCGACCGCGGGATCTGGGAGGTGCGGGGCGAGCCGAAGCATTTCACGTCATCGAAGATCATGTGCTGGGTGGCGTGTGACCGGGGTTCGCGCCTTGCCTCCCTACTGGACAAACCGGAGCTCTCCACTCGGTGGGCCAAGGTGGCCGAGGAGATCCGAGCAGACATCCTGGAGCACGGTGTCGACGAACGTGGGGTCCTCACCCAGCACTACGGCACCGATGCGCTCGACGCGGCGAACCTGCTTGCGATCCTGATGCGCTTCCTGCCTCCGGACGATCCGCGCGCCCGGGCGACGGTGCTCGCCATCGCCGACGAACTCACCGTCGACGGCCTCGTCCTTCGGTACATGGTGGGGGAGACCGACGACGGTCTCGCCGGCGAAGAGGGCACGTTCGCGATCTGTTCGTTCTGGATGGTGAGCGCGCTCGCCGAGATCGGAGAGATCGAACGCGCGCGCAAGCTGTGCGAACGGCTCCTGGCCTATGCGAGCCCGCTCGGACTCTTCGCCGAGGAGATCGATCCGATCACCGGACGACACCTCGGGAACTTCCCCCAGGCGTTCACCCACCTGGCGCTCATCAACGCCGTGGTGCACGTGATCCGTGCGGAGGAAGCGAACGAGGCGCTCATCCACGGCTGAGATGCGGCCGCCGGCTCAATGCGGCCGGTGATCCCCCAGGTCGCGCTCCGCGCGGCGGGCGGCGCCGATGAGCGCCGTTAGATCATTGAGCACGACGTGCACCGGGATCCGTGAGAGCAGTTCGGCGAACCGGCCTTTCGCCAGGAACGACTCCGCGAACCCACCGGCCCGAAGGCGCGGAAGGATCTTCGGTGCGATCCCTCCTCCCAGGAAGACCCCGCCGGTCGCCATCACCGCGAGCGCGAGGTTCCCTGCCTGTGCCCCGAAAACGGACACCATCAGGTCGAGCGCGTGCGTCGCGGCCGGGTCGGTATCCGCGAGGGCATGACCGCCGATCGCAGCCGCCTCATCGCCTCCGGAGGTTGTCACATCGGCGAACCAACCGGGCGTCGCGCTGCCGTCGCGCTGCAGCAGGAACCGGAAGATGTTGACCAACCCCATACCGCTGACGACCCGCTCGTAGCTCACATGACCCAACTCCGCGGCCAGGAACCGGTAGAGCTCGATCTCCACGTCGTTCCGCGGCGCGAAGTCGATGTGGCCGCCCTCCGTCGCGAACACGTGGTGGCGCCTGCCATCCCAGTAGAGGCCGGCTTGACCGAGCCCCGTTCCGGCGCTGATCACCGCGCGGTTCCCCGTCGCCCCGGGTGCGCCCAAGAGTACGCTCGCAAGATCCCCGGGGCCGAGCGATGTGAGTCCCCATGCGTTGGCCTCCAGGTCGTTGAGCAGGGCGACCCGCGGGAGGTGCAACGTTCTCGCGAGAGAGAGCGCGTCTACCGGCCACGCGAGGTTCACCGTTTCGGTGTGCCCGTCGCGCACCGGTCCGGCGACACCTGCGCAGGCGGCATCGATGGGAACCGGGTGTTCGGACAAGAAGAGGCGGATCATCTCATCCAAGCCCGCGTGGTCTTTCGATGCGTAGGTCTCCAGATGCATCGGCGACCGGGTCGCGGGCTCGAAGAGGGCGAGGCGGGTGTTCGTGCCACCAACGTCGGCAGCGAGAACGGTCACGGACCGCCGTCCCGCATCGCGCGGTAGCGGGCGATCAACGCGTCGGTCGAGGTGTCGTGGGCCGGCGCCGGTTCGGCGGCATCTTCAAGTTCGGGGACGATCTTCTTCGCGAGCACCTTGCCGAGCTCCACCCCCCATTGGTCGAAGGAGTCGATCGACCAGATGGTCCCCTGCGTGAACACCATGTGTTCGTAGAGCGCCACCAGCGCCCCGAGCGTCCGCAGGGTGAGCGCCGCCGCGAGGATCGTGGAGGTCGGCCG
>JAXDJY010000209.1:0-3559 GCA_034667445.1 Actinomycetota bacterium
ACCGTTAACGCGTCGTCCTTCATGGATTGCATGGTTTCGAACCGATGGCCGCAATCCCGGCAGATGTACTCGTAGGTAGGCATGACCAGCCGAGTTTACCGGGCGGCCATGTGTGGCCCGCTGGCCAGGGAGCCCGTTCGCCTCTACACTCGCCCCCCGGCGGACGAGGGCAGGAGCCAGAGGCACGAGCCAAGGGAACGAGGGAGGGGTCGTGAAGGTTAAGAAGGCGGTCATCCCCGCGGCGGGTCTCGGCACGCGGTTCCTTCCCGCGACCAAGGCACAGCCCAAAGTGATGCTCCCCGTTCTCGACACCCCCGCCCTGCAGTACGTGGTCGAGGAGGCGGTCCGGTCCGGGATCACCGACATCCTGATCATCACCGGGCGCGGACAGCGCTCCATCGAGGATCATTTCGACCGCGCCATCGAACTCGAGAACTTCCTCGAGGCCAAGGGGAAGTTCGACGAATTGAAGCGTATCCGCGAGATCGCGGAGATGGCCTCAATCCACTACGTGCGGCAGAAGGAAGCGCTCGGGCTGGGACATGCGGTGAGCGTGGCGGAGGCGTTCGTCGCGGACGAACCGTTCGCCGTCATGCTTGGAGATGACCTGATCCATGAGTCGGTGCCGCTCCTCGCGGAGATGGTTCGTGTCTACGAGAAGTACGGGCGCAGTGTCCTCGCAGGGCTCGAAGTGACCCGCGAGGAGATAGCGATGTACGGCTGCATCGAGCCGGAGTGGGTCGAAGAGGATCTCGCCCGCATCGTCTCGATCATCGAGAAGCCCGAGCCGGATGAGGCGCCCTCGAACCTGGCCGCGATCGGCCGATACGTGTTCACCCCTGAGATCTTCGAGGCCATCCGTGGAACCGAGGTCGGGCGCGGTGGGGAGATCCAGCTCACCGACGCGATCAACCGGCTGGCCCAGGAGCAGGCGGTCTACGCGAAGCGGTTCGACCATGGTCGGTTCGATGTCGGCAACCTGCTGGACTATCTCAAGGCCACTGTCGAACTCGCGCTGGAACGTGAGGATGTCGGACCGGCGTTCCGCGCCTACCTGAGCGACGTGGCGGTCCGCAACAAACTGATCTAACCGGCGCCGGTAGACTTCGGTACATGGCAGAGGCTCCCCAGGTGCACGACCACGACAGCGCGGCGGGCACGGTTCCGTTCGAGCAGGCACACGCCCACGTGCTGGACACGGTGCAGGTCCTCTCACCGATCGCCCTTCCGCTGACCGAGGCCTTCGGGTGCGTAGTGGCGGAGGATCTCATCGCGGCCAACGACCTTCCGGAGTTCGCATCCAGTGCGATGGACGGCTTCGCCGTTCGGTCCTCGGACGTCGCTCCGGCAACGCCGACGAGCCCGGTCGACCTGAAGATCGTGGGAAGGGCGCTTATCGGACGGCACCCGGACGCCACGGTAGGTGGCGGCGAGGCGGTGCGGATCGCCACGGGAGCCCCGATCCCGGCGGGCGCCGACACGATCGTTCCCATCGAGAACGCCGACGTATCAGGCGAACGTGTCCGGATCATCGACGGGTCGTCCCCCGGGACCCACATCCGTCCGGCCGGCGAAGACGTCCGCGCGGGACAGGTGCTCGTATCGCAAGGCCGCCGGCTCGGACCACCCGAGATGGGCCTCCTCGCGAACGCCGGCCACGGAACGCCGCTGGTCCACCCCCGTCCGCGCGTGGTGGTTCTCTCCACGGGCGACGAACTCATCCCGCCGACCGAGACGCCCGAGTTCGGCCAGGTCCGTGACTCGAACGCGTATACGCTCTTCGCGGCGCTCAAGGAGGTCGGAGCGATCCCGGTCATGGCCGGCATCGTGAAGGACGACGTGGAGTCGCTGAAGGAGACCGTGTTCGACTACCTGATCCAGGCGGACGCGTTCATCTCCAGCGGCGGGGTGAGTGTCGGGGAACGCGACGTGGTGAAGGCGGCGTTCTTCCGTCGGGGGGCCGTCGAGTTCTACAAGGTGGCGATGCAGCCGGGGATGCCGCAGGGGTTCGGCAACATCGAGGGCAAGCCGTACTTCGGACTGCCGGGCAATCCGGTCAGCGTGTTCGTGAGCTATGAGGTTTTCGTGCGGCCCGCGGTCATGAAGATGATGGGACGAACGCAGACGGAGCGGCCGCAGATCACCGCAACGCTAACCGAGGACGTGAAGGGCCCGAAGGGGAAGCTGCAGCTCGCTCGCGTGAACGTGGAGCGTGGGGACAAGGGCTGGGTGGCGACCCCGACGGGCGCGCGCGGTTCGAACCTCATCTCGACGGTCTCGCGGGCCAACGGTTTGGCGCTGATCCCCGTAGGCGTCGAACTCGCGCCTCGCGGCGCACAGGTTCGTGTGATGGTGTTCCGAGCCGCGGAGGACTAGATGGCGGACGATCAGGCTGGCGCAGACGGCACCACCCGGATCGTCGAGGTGGGCGCCAAACCCGAGACCGAGCGCGAGGCCGAGGCGGAGGCCTGGTTGGTGACCACCCCCGAGGCCGTCGCCAACCTCATCGCCGGAACGAAGAAGGGTGACCCGCTCGAGGCCGCCAAGGTCGCCGGTGTGATGGGCGTCAAGAGAACGCCGGACCTCCTCCCGTTCTGTCACCCACTGCGCATCACCGGCGTCGATCTCGTCGTCGAGCCCTCGGCGTCGCAAGGGCGCATCCGGGTCGGATCGATCGTTCGGGCCACCGATCGGACGGGCGTTGAGATGGAAGCCCTAACGGCTGCCACCGTGGCCGCCTTGAGTCTGTACGACACCGCGAAAGCGTTCGATAGAGCGGCTCGGATCGAGGGAGTGCGGCTCCTGCGCAAGTCCGGTGGCACGTCGGGGGAGTATCGCGCGGAGTAATCACCTCACCGCGGCGGGGGCACGGAAAACGACGGACAGCCCGCCTTGTGAAAAAGTTCTCCGAATTACACGGATGTGCTTTGTTACCCCAAGATGTGGTGCTAGCTTCCACTTCCAGCCTAGATGTTGTGTGTCATCCCGGGTGATCCGAACGGAGGCTGGCGAGTTGGACTGGCTGCTCCTGGCTGCGTTAGGCATCATGTGGGTGGCGTTCTTGATGCCGGCGGACCGCCGCCGGCCCACCCCGCACAAGGGCGTCGAAGAATTCGAACACAGGATGGAGCTCTTGGCCCAAGCTGAAACGTATGGAACCGAAGGCCGCTGGATCGTCACCCCTCGCAAAGGCGTCCAATTCGTTGGCCCCGCACAACGGCAACGGGCTCGCGTTCGCGAACGCCGCCGCAAGGTGCTCGTCTTCCTTCTCGAGTCGATCGGTTTCACGTTCCTGATCGGACTCGTGCCGCCCCTTCGTGTCGCGTGGTCGCTCTCGGCACTCCTTGGAGTTGGCCTCGGCCTGTACGTATGGCTGCTCGTGTCGTTGAAGCCCCAGGGCGCGCAGCAGCCCCACGACCGGGTTCGGGCGGCGCGGCCGCCGGCAGACACCGCATCGACACCGCCGCCCATCCGCCACGTCGCGGGTGGTGCCGGTCTGGCGCGCCCCACGTTCAACGGCCTGGGTACGCTTGGCGAGGGAGATCACGTGCACGTCGTG
>JAXDJY010000210.1:0-4990 GCA_034667445.1 Actinomycetota bacterium
CGGGCTTGTGCCGCAGCGGGTCCCGCAACCGCGGGATCCGCCGAATTGCCGTCGCTCACGAGCCGCAACGCGAGTGCTTGCGCGGCCGAGACCCTCCAGGGCGCCAGATCGAGCGCGGCCCGGAGCGCCGGCACCTCCGCCTGCTGGCTCCCCCAAAGTTGCAGCCCGGATGCGACCAGCGTCAGGCCGCTGACGGCGATCGCCACCACGATCACACCGGCCCCCGCGATCCGGACCGAGCGTCGGACGGGTGCGGCGTCCTCGTGCGGCGGACCGGCCGCGATCCCAGCGAACAGGAACAGCAGCGGCGTCAGCACGATGCCCACGGGTTCGACGAGCGAGTAGGCGGCAAGGGCCGCGGCGGCGGCGAGCGCCCACGTGCGCTCGGGAGGTGCGCGCCACGCCCTGGGAACGACGAGGACGACGAGGGCTAGCAGCGCGATCAGCCCCAGGAGGCCGCTCGAGACGAGCGTCTCCAGGAAGAGATCGTGCGCGTCCGCCCAGATCCGGGTGGTGCGAGCGACATCCTGGGCGCTGGCTTCGTGGAGGTAGGCGCCCTGAGTGGTGCCGGGTCCCCACCCCAGGATCGGCCGCTCGAGCGCCGATCCGGCGAGCACCCGCCAAACCGTGAACCGCTGGGTATCCGTCGTGTGGCTCCCAAGCTGGCTGACGGCGCTCTGCCCTCCCTCAGAGGGCAGGATCGGCCCGGCAGCCTGCCAGAGCGCGAGCGGCCCGATGACCGCTGCGAAGATCAACACCACCCTGGAGAGGGGCGGCCGGAGGCGCCACACCATCACCGCGCACACCACCGGCGGCAGGAGCAACGAGGTCCGTTCGCCGAACGAGGCCACACCGAGCGCCAGGACCGCCGCGATGGCCAGATCCCGCAGGCCGATCCGGGACACACCCAGCGCAGCAGCGATGCCGGCCGAGAGGAAGGCGGCCGCGAAGAGTTGGTTCCCGAGCGTTGCGCCGACGAACGCGTTGTTCGCCACGACGTGGGTGAACCAACCCGGCTCGAACCGGAACGCTATCCCGAGCACGGCGACGGCCACCGAGACCCACACGAACCAGCGTCGCGCGCTCTCCAGCAGCGCCGCGTCGATCGTGGGACCCGTCATGAGGAGCACGGCACTCGCGAGGACGATCATGAACCCGCTGCCTTCTCCGGACTGGGACGCGGTCAGGCTCACGCCTCGATCGACGCCCAGGATGGACGCCACGAACGTCACGATGACCCAGGCGGCTGCGGCTTGCCGCAGCCGCCGATCGCCCTGCGGCCCGCCTAGCCACAGTGCCAAAGCCCCGCCGAGCATCACGACGAGCTTGATGTCGGCGAACGGGGACAGCGTGAAGGGGAGGAAGGCGAGGGGAAGTGCGACGAGCAGGAGGAACAGACCGATCTCGAGGGTCTTGGGCCGCGGGGACTCCATCGGTGGGAGACTATCCCCGAGTTCGACCCCCATCTGAGAAGGGCTCGACCTTTGCCGGGACAACCGGGCTAACCTTATACTGAGTGCTCCGCAGGATCCCCCACGCACCCGGGGTGACCGGTCCGAGGGGCGTAGCTCAATTTGGTAGAGCACCGGTCTCCAAAACCGAAGGTTGGGGGTTCAAGTCCCTCCGCCCCTGCAAGGAGCCTCATGAACCGAGAGATGAAGCGGCAACAGGAGCGCGCCGAGCGCCAGCAGAAGCGCGCCGGCGTCGATCGCCCGACGGCCCCCTCGGCCACCACCCGGGCCGCCGCAGTGCGCGAGAAGCGCAAGCGGACCTCACCACGCCAGTTCCTCAAGGAAGTTCGCCTCGAACTCAAGAAGGTTGACTGGCCCACGCGTGATGAGCTCGTCTCGTATACCGTCGTCGTCCTCGTTACCGTGATCGTGATGACCTCGTTCGTCTTCGGACTTGACTCGCTGTTTATCAGGGTCATCTTCAACGTCCTCAACTAGCTCGAAGGAAACCCGTGACCGACGATCCCACCCAGCCCACCGACACACAGACGCCCCTGCCGGCAACGACCTCTGACGCGCCGGAGTCATCCGTCGATGTCCAGACTCTCCCCGACGAACCCTCCGAGGAGCTCGAAGCTGGCCCGGAGGAGTCCGTGGTCGCCGAAGAGACCGTCGCCGTCGAAGAGACCGTCGAAGAAGAGCCGGCCGAGCCCGTGATCGAGGTGGCGGAAGCCGAGCCAGCCGAGGATGTCGTCGCGAACGCCGAAACGATCGCGGCCGCGGAAGCGACGGCTGCCGCCGCCGCAGAGGTCGCCGCGGCTGCCGATGCAGCGAACCCGATGAAGGGGCCCGGCGACTGGTACGTCGTGCACACCTATGCCGGGTATGAGAACAAGGTCAAAACGAACCTGGAACAGCGGATCCACACGATGCAGATGGAAGGAAAGATCTTCATCGTCCACATCCCCATGGAAGACGTCATGGAGATCAAGGGCGGGAAGAAGCAGGTCGTCCAGAAGAAGGTCTTCCCCGGCTACCTGCTGGTGAAGATGATCTACGACAACGACTCCTGGTACGTCGTGCGGAACACACCGGGAGTGACGGGGTTCGTCTCGGCGGGCACCGGGTCCAAGCCGACGCCGCTCTCCAAGCGCGAGGTCGAGAAGATCCTCGTCGTGAAGAAAGAAGAGGCGGCAAAGCCACAGTTCCGCCTGGGCTTCGAAGAGGGCGACGTGGTCCAGATCATCTCCGGACCCTTCGCCGAGTTCAACGGTACGATCAGCGAGATCAACGTGGACCAGAGCAAGCTCAAAGTGCTGGTTAACATCTTCGACCGGGAGACGCCGGTCGAGCTTGGCTTCGACCAGGTGTCGAAGGCCTAGGAACGACGGCAACACCCATCGCTCGAACTCGCGCGGTGGAGGACCGAGAATGCGGGAGGCCCTCGGGCCGGTCGCACCGCAGGAGGTGACGCAACATGGCACCGAAGAAAGTCATGGCGATCGTCAAGCTGCAGATCAAGGCGGGAGCAGCCACACCCGCGCCCCCGGTTGGGACCGCCCTTGGCCAGCACGGCGTGAACATCATGGACTTCTGTAAGCAGTACAACGAAGCCACGCAAGCCCAAGCCGGCCAGGTCATCCCCGTCGAACTGACGATCTATGAGGACCGTTCGTTCACGTTCGTCACGAAGCAGCCGCCGGCGGCAGAACTGATCAAGCAGGCGGCCGGGATCGAGAGCGGCTCGGCGATCCCCAACCGCGACAAGGTCGCGGTTCTCACCAACTCGCAGGTCCGCACTATCGCCGAGCAGAAGATGGTCGACCTGAACGCGAACGACGTGGAGATGGCTATGCGGATCATCGCTGGGACGGCCCGCAGCATGGGCGTGGACGTGGAAGCATGACCGAGGCGGTCGGCGGCAAGCGCTTCCGCGCAGCCACAGCAACGTTCGATCGCGAGGCGGAGTACCTGCCGCCCGCGGCGTTCAAGCTCATGAAGGGGTTCCCCGACGCGAAGTTCGACGAAACCGTCGAGGTCACGTTCCGGCTCGGCATCGACCCTCGCAAGGCGGACCAGGCGCTCCGCGGCACGGTGAGCCTTCCGCACGGAACAGGGAAGTCGGTTCGCGTGGCGGTGTTCGCCAACGGCGACAAAGCGCGTGAGGCGCGTGACGCCGGCGCCGACGTGGTCGGCGGCGACGAACTGGTCGAGGTCGTCATGAAAGGCGAGATCGACTTCGATGCAGCGATCGCCACGCCGGACATGATGGCCGCCGTCGGGAAGGCGGGGCGCGTCCTGGGTCCCCGCGGCTTGATGCCGAACCCGAAGACCGGCACGGTCACTGTGGATATCGCCAAGGCGGTCTCCGACATCAAAGGCGGGAAGGTGGAATACCGCACCGACCGGACGGGCAATATCCATCTGATCGTCGGGAAGAAGTCCTTCGCAGAGGAGCACCTGCTGGAGAACTACCTCGCAGTCGTCGACGAGATCCTCCGCGCCCGGCCGTCCTCGGCCAAAGGCCGCTACATCAAGAGTCTGGCGATCAGCTCCACGATGGGACCGAGCGTCCGGATCGACCCCGCCCACCCGAAGGAAGACCACGTCGCCACGGCCTGAGGCACCGGACCGGAAGAGCTACCGGGGTGAAAGCCGGGCGACGTAGGTCGATGACATCAACCCGGGGGAGCGGGTGGCCAGCGCCCCCAGCTTCGCGCGTCGAGGACCGAGGGTGAACCCCTCGTCGCTGACTCGCCAGTCGCTTCGCTCGGAGCGAACACGGCAGAACCTGCGGGCGTCGTCCATCGAGAAGAACCATCGATGGCGGTCCGCGGGGGGTTCGGCCGGGAGGCCGTACTTACCGGACATCGGTCGACCACGTGCGTGGGCCAACCGCATGCCGATCTCATAGCAATTGGGGAGAGAGATGATCACGGCCTCGGAGGATACGCGACAGAGTTCCGCGAAGCTCGCATAGACATCGTCCGTGTGCTCCAGCACGTCGAGCGCCACGACGACGTTCGCCTCATCGTCCTTCATCGGTATCCCGTCGTTGAGGTCGGCCACGATGTCTGCGGGAGGGTGGATGTCGAGGCCGATGTATCGCACGGAGTGATCGCCGAGCGCGCGGGCAAGTTCCCGCTTACGACAACCGACATCAGGGACGGAGCCGCTCCACACGTCGGGGAAGGCGCCGACGATGCATGTGGCCTTCGCATCTGACCCGTTGCCGTTGACGATCAAAGGGCGCACATGAACTCCTCAGGGGTTGGATCCGGAGTCTAATCGGCCGGATCGTCGCGGGTTGGTGTTCAGCCGCCGGTATCCTGGCGCGATGATCCTTCGGCCACGTCCGACCGTTGCACGTTTGACGATGGAGAAGGCCCTCTATCCGTTGCTGGCGGAGCTGCCGCGCGGCGTCGTCCTCGACGTCGGCGCCAAATCAGCTCCGTACCGGTCCCTGATCGAGGCCAGCGAGTACTTGACCCTAGATGTCCGGCCGGGATCAGGTGCCGACATAGTCGGCGACATCCACG
>JAXDJY010000211.1:0-3132 GCA_034667445.1 Actinomycetota bacterium
GGCACGGTTGTCTTGGTACCGGCCCGGCGCGTGGAGCGGCTGCCCGCCCCGGAGGTGCGCGTTGATCCTGCTCTGCATCCACATCAGCGCTTCCACCTGCCCGGACCGGAAGCTGTTGGCCGCCATCTCCGCGTGGGGGTCTTCACTCATTGCTACTCTCCGTCTCTACTTGGGGTTTCCTCGGTCAGGTGTCCGAGGACGATCCGCACGGCGCCCCCGGAGCGTGTTGAGGCTCACGTGGGCGCCGGGTCGGGGCGGTCAGGGACCCGTCTGGCCCTGGCTTGTCACGGTGGCCTGCGCCCAGGCCGCCTGCGCGTGCCAGGCAATGTGCCGGGCCACGTGCGCGTACGCCACGACGGCGCCGCACGTCCCGCACGCCTGCTGGTTGCCCGGCCCCAGGTTGTCCTGGTGCAGGGCGATCTTGCCGGCCGCTACCGGATCGGTGTCTGCCATATCTCCTCCTCTCCTTGCGTAGTTGGGGCTTCCTCCGCCAGATAGGCGAGGATCAACCGCACGGCGCCGTTGCCGTCGCGGTAGTCGTAGTGGCCTGCTTCGAGCTCGGATCGCAAGCGGGCTTGGATCTCCGCCCGGGCATCCCGTTGCCCGCCCAGTAACCCGCCTGGGTCGCTGCGACGTTGCGCCACCTAGCGAAGCAGCTCAATCGCCTTCTACGCGAACGCAGGAAACGCCTGCGTCGCTCGAGCTTCAACGAGGACCGCGAGCATCCCGCACAGCATCCGATCATCGACGCATTCGATGATTCAGACATGTGGCGCTTCGCCGAACTCGCGGACCCCTTCATTGCCGGCTACCTGCTGGCCCACCTCCCAGAGGATGCTGAGCTGTCCGTTGAGGCGCGCTCGCTCGCCAGCGCACTCAACAACCCGCGGCGGCGGTCGCGGCCGCCTCGACAAGCTCCGGCCACGGCTTCTCTCGAGGCTGACACCATGGGGGCCGATGATGGGGTATGACGAGGACCCGTTCGAAGGCCTGACCGGCGACAGGACTGCGTCCGACAAGTACGACGACCAGCGCGACGCCGCCTTCCGTCAGCTCGTCAAGCGATCGGGTGGACCGTCCGGCTTCTACGCTTCCATGTTTGCCGACGACCTCGGCCGTTTGGTTCCCTACGACTCCGGGCTCAAGCGCCCCTACTCCGTCCGACTCGCACCGAGCGATCCGCGCGTCGAGGAGATCATCCTAAACTCTCTTCCCGAGGACTACGGACCCTCGCGCACTCTTGAGGATGGCCTCAGAGTGTTCGCAGAGCACTGCGTTAACGACCTCTTCCGCGGACGCGTTACGGTCGACGTCGAGCCCTACCGCGACCCCCAAGGGGTTGCTCGAGCATTCCGAGTGCACCCGATAGCCGCCGACTTCATCACCCGGTATCGCGGACGGCCGATCCGCTACGTGCCGAGCGGGCTCAGCCCGCCGGTCCATGGCGGGTTCCACTATGTCGAGGTCGATCCCTCGACCTTGGTCGAGATCGATCTTGAACGCGCACAGCGCTCCGTGCTCACCCGCGCCCTCCGAGCTTTGGCCGCAGCTGATCGCCAGCAGTTTGTGCCGACATCGATGCTCGCTCTGGGCGATGGTGCGACGGGATTCAGGGTCAAGGACCATCAATCGATGGTGAGTGCCTGGGTGCGCGCGGAGACACGTGAATTGGGGTGGGATGCCCGAGGTCTGATCACGGACGGGATGCTCGATCCGTATCGTGTCTGGAGGTCCATTCAGTTCGCCCGATTCCAAGTCGGGGTGAGGGATACCGTCCTCGTCGGGTTCCAGCAGGTCCTGGACGTCGCCGGCCGGATGCTCGGCTTCACGGTGCGGATGGAGGTCGAAGGCCTGCTGGCAGCGAGCGAACTTGACGAGGCGGAAACCCAGCTCAAGGAAGGAACTCGTTCCCTTTCAGAGCTGTCCCGCCTGGCCCTGATGATGCCTCCTCGCACCGACTAGGCCATAGCTAACCGAGTCAACCCTCCAGGAGTGTTACTGGGGAATCTGCCGAGAATCACGGCGGCCTGCATAAGCACGGTGACGTGATCGTCGCGGATGTAATCGCAGAAACGGCGACGAGTAAGGCGTTGTCGTCGGCCTTTGGATTTCAGCGAGACGTAGTTCAGCCGGCCGGGTCCGGGTCACGGCCGGTTCAAGATCGGTGATCTTGGTGGGTGGGCTGGTTAGTGTCTCGTGTGGACGGACAGGGTGTGCGAGTTGTTGCTGGTAAACGGTCCGGGGTGGTGTGTCGTGGCCCGGACGTGGTGAAGCTCCGGTAGTACGAGGGAGTCCCGTCAAAGACTTTCTCGGCGCACCGGAGCTTCGTTGTCTGATTCTGCCACGGCGTGCGTTGATGACGCGGCTGCGCTGCACGTGTTGTCTTTTCGGCTGTCCGGCCCTTGGGTGGCCGCCGATCCCGGCGGCATGGCGGTGCCCGTCGATCTGTTGGATCACTTGATCCTGATTCCTGACCGGCGTGTTCGGAAGTGGGTGGAGCATCCCCTCGCCGGGGTCCTGGCACTGTGCGCGGGGGCGGTGGTGGCGGGGATGTGCGGCTTCACCGCGATCGCGGGTTGGATATGCGACGTGCCGACCGACGTGCTGCGTTCGGCGTACGCTCGTTGCGGTCGCCCTGGCGCGACGAGCGGCCCGTCGAAGGCCACCCTTTGGGGAGTGCTGACCGGGACGCCGGGCGGCGCACTCGACGCGGCGATCGGCGCGTGGCTGCTGCACAGGGCGGCCCCACGGCCCGGTGGGATAGACCTGTGCCGACACGACTGTCCATTGCGACCACGACACGCCGCAAGGAAGTAGCACGATGGGGCACCTCATCGACGTGCCCGGGGGCAGACGCGACCGCCTGCCGGGACCGATGACGTCAGGCGACGACGCCCGGCCGAGGAGACGACGGTGCCCGACTCACGCCCAGGTCCGCGCGAGCGACGGGGGAGGGGTTGAGCAGAAGGAGCGCAGGACCAGGCCCAGGCCCGAGCCCGAGCCGCAGGGGTCACCGCGGCTGGCATCCGGCCCGTAGGGCGCACTTCGTGGGTCGCTTTGCGATCGACATTCGTCGTCCTTTACAAGACACGGCCGTCCTTAGCCGGCGAACCGTGTGCGCTTGTAGTGACC
>JAXDJY010000212.1:0-2657 GCA_034667445.1 Actinomycetota bacterium
ATCAGGCCACGCTTTCGGCCAAACTCGATGCCGCGCTGGTTGAGCCGGACCCCAGCCTTCGTTCGTGGATGAAGGACCGGCTGGGGCCGTTGGTGGGGCTGGACGCATCGACGCTGCCGCCACAACAGGACGAGGCGTTCACGGCGTGGCGGCGCTTCCTGGAGCAGATCGCCCAGCGAGGGCCGACGGTGCTGGTGTTCGAGGATCTCCATTGGGCGGAGTCTGCCTTCGTCTCCTTCCTCACCCATCTGGCCGAACAGACACACGGGCTGCCGCTGCTGGTCATCACCACGGCGCGTCCCGAGGTCGAGGAGCGGCACGCCGCGTGGCTCGGACGCTCGCGGCGATCCACCATCCTCTCGCTGGTGCCTCTCGCCGACCGGGACATGACGAAGCTCATCACGGCGACGATGCGCGATGCGGCGCCCGAGATCATCGCGGCCATCCTGGAACGTGCAGGCGGAAGCCCGTTGTACGCGGAACAGCTGGCCGCCATGGTTCGGGAGCGAGCGATGCCGATCGCTGGTGGCTCCCTGGATGTCGGGGACATCCCGCCGACCGTGCAAGCGCTCTGCGCCGCACGGATCGATGCGCTCCCGGCCGAGCTCAAGGCGGTGCTGCAAGATGCCGCGGTGATGGGCAAGGCCGTGTGGTGCGGAGCCGTGGCCGCCCTCGAGGACCGTGACCCCGCCGAGATCGACGAACTGCTGACCGAACTCTCCCGACGGGAGTTCCTTCGCCCGGTTCACCCGTCCTCGCTCGAAGGAGAGCGCGAGTTCGCGTTCTGGCATGCGCTTGTCCGCGACGTGGCCTACGCGCAGTTGCCGCGCCCCGTTCGGATGGCGAAGCATCATGCCGCCGCGGATTGGATCGTCGCGCAGGCCGGCGGAGCCCTTTCTGAGGAGGCGGAGATCGTCGCCGACCATTTCGCCCAGGCGCTGGAACTGGCGAAAGAGATGCGGACCACAGACGTGATGCCCGAACTCCGGGACGGACTCGCCTCCTCCCTTCTGCGCGCGGCCGATCATGCGATGCGGACCGACGTTCCCCGGGCGGCGGCGCACTTCTACCGGGTGCTCGACCTCCTGCCGCGCTCGGATGCGCGCCTCCTCGAGGCGCGGGTCGGCCTCGGCCGAGCGCTCATCGCGACGAGCGACTACCCACGGGCGGCCGTCGTCCTTCAGGAGGCGGTCGAGAGTCGCCTGGAGGACGGAGACGAGATCGGCGCCGCCGATCTCACGGTCCCGTTGGTGGTGGCCCTGGCGAACTCCGGCGAGGCCGCGAAAGGCGGCGCCGCGCTGGAGCACGCCCGCAAGGTCCTGGGGTCCGAGCCGGGACCGGTGTTGCTCGAAGTGCTCTCCGAGCAGGCGATGATGGCGCTGCTCACGGCTCGCGATGCCCGTGCGCTGTCACTCGCCGAAGATGCGCTGAAGCTCGCCAAAGGACTCGGGCTGTCCGAACCACACCGCGCGCTTGCCGCCCGCGGGATGACACTCCTCGCGATGGGGAGGTCGAGTGGTGAGAAGGATCTGCGCCGCGCCATCGACGGAGCGGTCGCCGAAGGCGATTTGCGCGCGGCCGCCGTGGCGTTCCACAACCTGGCCGCCTCGATAGCCGAGGCGGATGGCCCCGCCGCCGGCCTTCAGGCGTTCGACGAGGCCATGGCGTTCGCAGCCGGACGGGGGCTGCCGGCGGAGTTGCTCCGCTCGGGCCGCCTTGAAACGTTGGTGCCGCTGGGCCGGTGGGACGAGGCGCTCGCCGAATCACAGGCGGTCGGCGCATGGGCGACCGAGCACGGTGATGAATGGGGGAGGCTGCTGGCGGACGAACTGGCGATGCAGGTCCGGCTGGGAAGAGGCGAGAAGATCGAGCGACAGGACGATCTGCCGGCCAGGGCGACGCAGGTGGGTACGCCGCCCTCGGACCCCGCCCCGATCGCTGCGGACGCTGCCTCCGCGCAAGGGGATCTGCAGGCCGCCCGGGGAGTGTTGAGCGATGCACTCGCTTTGACGCCGCCCGGCGAGATCTATGACGTCGCCCGGTACGTCCGCTCGTGTCTGGCCGCGGGCGCCGCCGACCTCGCGCACCAAGCCTTCGCACTCGGCACGCCGCCCAGCGCGTGGAACGCGGCGAAGCTCGTCTCTGCTCAGGCGATGCTGGAAGAGGCGGACGGAGGCTTCGCTGCGGCTGGAGAACGCTTCGCATCGGCCGCGCATGTCTTTCACGGGCTAGGGGATTCCCATGAGGAGGCGCATGCCCTCCAGGGGCTCGGCCGGTGTTTGGCCAACCTCGATCGCCCGGACGAATCACGGGACCCGCTCCTGTCGGCCCGGTCCATCTTCGAGGGTTTCGGGGCGGTGACCAGAGTGGCCGAGATCGATGCGCTGCTCGCGTGAGAGACGTGGGACGTCGGGCGTGGCTACGGTGTGCCGAGCCGTGACGGGGGCCAGATGATCACCGCGACCTGCCCTATCACGTTGTGGATCGGCACGAGCCCCAGAGCGAGCCTCGAATCACATGAATCCGGTCGATTGTCGCCCATGACGAACAGATCGCCCGCGGGGATGGTCTCCTTCGGGAACGCACTGGTCTGCAGCCCCTTCGGGAGATAGGTCTCGGTCAGCCGCTCGCCGTTGACATAGACACCCCCATCCTTG